>CAJXGP010000084.1 GCA_913053915.1 uncultured Ignavibacteriales bacterium
TTTATAATTATGTCACTTATTCATAAATTTATCTTTTTTAAGTGGACTCATTAATATTGTACTGATATTCATAAATTTATCTTTTTTAAGTGGACTCATTAATATTGTACCGGCTATTTTAAAATTCTATAGATGTTGGGTAAATATACATTGCTTTTTTAGATGTATGTATCTATTTTAAATTCTTTATTTAATTAAATAAGTGGAGAATTATTAATTATGGCTATGATGGCCAAAATGCGAAGTTTAGCGCCTGCTTTTATAATAGGGGTCGGGGTGTTTTTTGTTTTATTCATGGTTGTATCCAGTTCAAGTGTAATGGCAGTGTTTGGTGCGCGAGGTAATAATGTTGGTTCCGTAAACGGCGAAAAGATAAGTTATAAAGAGTTTCTAAAGGCTATGGATCAACTGGGACAGAGTGAAAAAAATAGAACGGGAAAAAATGTAGTAGATGAAAATACCGATCAATTCCGGGAAAAAGTGTGGAATGAATTGATTTCACAACTTTTGTTACAGCATCAGATTAAAAAATTCGGTATCACTGTTTCAGATCAAGAAATTAGAAATATAATTTTAGGGCCTAACCCGCCTGAATTTTTGAAAAAGAATTTTATCGATTCAACCGGTAAATTTAACAGGCAATTATATGAAAATGCTATATATGATCCGCGCAATTCCAAAGCATTAATTCAGGCTGAAGGTTATATAAGACAAACCAGGTTAAATGAAAAACTGCAAAGTATGTTATTAGCTTCCATAACGGTTAGCGAAGCCGAAATCAGAAGAAAATTCATTGATGATAATATCAAGGTGAATTCAGAATATGCATTGATTGGATTGAATGAATTTCCGGACTCTACGATTAAAGTTTCTCAGGAAGATTTGAAAGATTATTATAACATGCATCTGAAACAATTTTCAATAAAAGCTAAAAGAAAATTGGAATATGTAATTTTCAAAAATTTACCTTCTGCGGACGATTCGAATAGCGTTAAAGAAAATCTGAAAATAGTAGTTAATGATTTACACAAAGATACTACCAGTTTTAGAACAATGGTAAAAATTTATTCTTCTCAACCTTTTTCTAAAGATACTTTGGCAATAACTTCATTCTCTGAAAATGCTGCCGATTCAATTTATTATGCAAAACCAAAAACAATAATTGGTCCTATAATTACTCCTAAAGGGTTTATAGTTTATAATTATTTAGGTTCCGTTCCGTCTAAAAGAACTTTTGTACGAGCCTCACATATATTGATTAATCAATTCGGTAGTGATAAAAAGAACTACGCTGAGGCGATGAAAATCTATAATCAATTAAAAAATGGGGCTGATTTTGCCAAATTAGCAAAAGAATATTCTAAAGATCCCGGTAGTGCTGCAAAAGGCGGCGATCTCGGATGGTTTGGAAAGGGAAGAATGATACCGGCATTTGAAAAGGCGGCTTTCGGTGGGCGAGTAAATATGGTTCAAAAACCAATTAAAACATCTTATGGATATCATATAATTAAAGTTACAGCGAAAACAAGGAGAAAATATATAGTTGAAAAAATAGTTAACCCTATTAACCCGTCACCCACTACGCGAGATAATAATTTAAATACAGCCAAAGACTTTGTGTACTTAACAAACAAAGACGGATTTGAACATGAGGTTAAATTAATGGATTACCTAATGCGTGAAACCCCTCCTTTTGAAAAAAATGCTTATTACATACCCGGCATAGGTATAAATAAGCAAATAATAGAATTTGCTTTTAACAATAGTCTTAATACGATAAGTAATGTTTTTAAAATTCCCGCCGGCTATATTGTTGTGAAAGTTTCTCAAGTTGCCAAACAAGGTGTGAAACCTTTGAACGAAGTGTTAAATAACGTTAAAACAGAAGTAATACGAGGAAAGAAATTTGTCTTGGCAAAACAAAAAGCAATTGAAATAAAAAACAAAATCAATAACAACCTTGAAAAGGTTCCTTCTATACTTCCCAAAGCCATCATTTCACAAACAGGTGAGTTTGCAGCTAAAGGTTCGATCCCAAATATCGGTTTTAATTATGAATTTACTCAAGTTTCTCTCCACGAACCGTTAAATACAGTTTCGAATCCTGTTAAAGGTGAAAGAGGCTATTATTTAATAAAAGTATTAAGCAGAACAAAATTTGATTCATCTGCATTTGCCGTCCAAAAAAATACTATTCGTGATGAAATATTACGACAAAAGAAAAGCTCGTTTTTCGGGCAATGGTTAAGTATGCTTAAGAAAAAAGCAAAAATAGTAGATCACAGACGACAATTTTTCGGCCTCTGATATATCTTTAACCCGGAAATTTTATACCCCCGATAAAGTGTAAATCGGGGGTTTTGATTTTTAAAAATAAATTTTCAATTTTATAAAAAATTTTTGTTATAATTTTACATTCCTTCTTAAAATGAAGTGTCTGAATAAAATATTTATCCTTGTATTTGTCTCGGCCTCAATTTTATTCTCTCAATATAATAAGAATAATTTCGCTGTAGAAATCAATGCCGTATATACAACCAACGCAAGAATTTTCTTTTATCCTAATTCCTCAGACCCTATTTTGAGAAATAATTCCTTTCCCCTTGGAGGCGTAGTTAACCCGGCTATAAGCTTTCGATATAAAATTCTAAATAGCTTGATACTAGGAATTAACAGTGGATATATGACTAAAACTTCTTCCGGTTATAACTTGACGGCTTTTTCAGGTGATTCAACTATTTCGGTACTTGTTAAGGATGGCTTTAGCATGATTCCAATCGAATTATCGCTTCATTATGTCCTTCCTTTTTCAACCGGTGATTTTAAATTTATGATGGGGGGAGGTATAGGATACTATTTTGGGAGTCAGATAAGAAATATTGGGAATGATAAAGTTACTAATATTGAGCGAAAGTTTTCTTATGGTATTCAAGTTTCGGTGGGGATGGATTATTTATTGACTAAAAATTTAGGGCTGCATAGTGAAATGAAATTTAGAGACCCACAGTTTGAAGTAATCAGCAAATATTTACATAATAATGTAATGTATGATGGTAAAAAAATCCGTATTGCTCAAAATTCCTTTGATTCAAAAATAAATGTGTACGGTATTACTTTTATTCTCGGAGCTGTTTTTTATTTTTAATTATTTATCAAAAATAACTTTTATGTATTTTTGTTTTCATTTTCAACCTCTTATTTTATTAGATTAATTGGATTATATGAAAGATTTTAAACATAAAATAGGAATAGTTAAAAAAGAATTATGCGAATCAAAGCATTTTATTAAAATGATTGTTGTGGCTGTTCCAAAATTAAAAGAGAACGGCAAAAATTTGGAATTTGATTAGGTCAATTAGATCAATTAGAAATTTGAACTTTATTATGAACACAAGCATAATTGGTAATATACACATATGAAAAGAATATTAATCACAATCATTATATTAATTGCACCTGTATATATTTTCGCACAAGAACAGGGAAGTTTTCAAATAGCCCGTTTGAAATATGACGGCGGGAGTGATTGGTATAACGGTCAAACAGAGGAACCAAATCTCTTAAATTTTGTAAAAGCTCATACGGATATTCAAGTTAAAGCTGAATATACATTTGTAGATATTTCCTCGAATCAAATTTTTTCTTATCCATTTTTATTCATGACCGGTCATGGAAATATAGTTTTTACCCAAGATGAGGCTGATAGATTAAGAAAATATTTGGAAGCAGGCGGATTTCTTTATGTAGATGATGATTACGGATTAAATGAATCATTTAGAAGAGAAATTAAGAAAGTATTTCCTGATAAGAAATTGATTGAATTGCCGTTCGATTATGGAATGTATCACGATTTTTATGATTTTCCAAACGGGGTACCAAAAACTCAAGAGCATAATGGTAAGCCGCCTCAAGGATTTGGAATTTTCATCGGGAAACGATTGGCGGTTTATTATACGTATGAATCGAATCCTAGTGACGGATGGGATGATCCTGATGTACACGGCGATCCTCCTGCAAAGAGGAAAGAAGCATTAAAATTTGGAACGAATCTAGTTATTTGGGCACTTACCAATTAAAAATATATTCTTAAAGAATTCAATCCAATAAATTGCATCTATATGTATATAAGCGAAGAAACGAGATTTGAGAATCTTTAATATTTTTTTATTAAGCTCCTATTCCGTATTAAGGCTATCTAAAAGTATATTCAATAGTGAACTAATGCATTTTATTAAATTAATATGATTCGAGCCGTTTTATATATAATAAAAAAGCTTGTATAACTTAAACAGATCATTGCCGTGGGATATGCAAAACCAAATATCTAAAATCGGAGGTTCAAAAACTCCGCAGATAATTATGAAAAAAATGGTTGTTGTAAATGGAAATTAAGACGAACTACTATAAAGAGATACTTAATAAATTTGAAAAACTCACTAGACGAGAGTATTCTTTTCTTATCGTGGTTGGATTTCAAGTTGCTCTTATTTTTAGTGTTTTAACATTTTTAACCTTTGTTGTAGCTGAAACATTAGGCCATTTCCCATCTTCTGTCCGTACAATATTATTTTTTATTTTTATACTAGTTTCTTTTTCCACATTTTTGATTCTTTTCATCCTACCGATCTTAAAACGTTTTAATATTTTTAGAAAAACAAATTATTATAAAGCAGCAGAAAAAGTCGGGAAATATTTTCCGGATATAAAAGATGATCTTTTGAATGCAATACAACTTGTATCAGGTAAGAACAAGCAAACGGGGTATTCGTCCGGTTTAGTGGAAGCTGCATTTGAAAATGTTTATAATCGAACAAAGCCTGTAAATTTTGAATCAATAATCAATTTTAATAAAGCAAAGCAGCTATTTTCGTATGTAGCAGGTATAATAATCATTTTTGGAGCCTTGTACTTTTTAGTGCCGGGCATTCGAGCCGCATCAAACCGATTATTAAATTATAATAAAGAGTTCATAGTACCTCCGGAATTTACTTTCAAAATTGAACCCGGTAATGCCAAAGTAACAAAAGGAGATGATATATCAATCGTTATAAAAATAGCCGGTCAAAAACCTGATAAAGTTTATCTTGCGATAAAAAATGCTGATCAAACTAATTTCGAAAAAGAGGAATTGCCGGCCGGTCCAAAAGGTGATTACAAATTCAATATTCAAGCAGTTCGAAATTCATTTAAATATTATGCGACTGCCGAAAATATAAGCAGTGATACATACACAATTAATGTAATAAATCCACCTATTATAAAAACAATTATTAAAATAAAAACTTTAAATTTAACGGTAACACCTCCAACGTATTCAAAGCTGCCCAAGATAATTCAAAAAGATAACGGAAACGTAATTGCTCTATTAGGTAGTAAAATTCATATAAATATTTCCTCCACAAAGAATTTAAAGAATGCAAAATTGCAATTCGCCGTTAAACCCAACCTGGGGATGAAGGTTGATTCCTCTCGTGCAATCGCCTCGTTTAATATTAAGAAAGATAATAGTTATAAAATTATTTTAACGGATGAACGTGGAGTACGTAATACATCACCAATAACTTACTCAATCAAAGTTATGTTTGACGCATATCCTTCAATAGAGGTTATCTCGCCAAATCAAAATGTTTCATTAGCGAATGATAATAGACTTCCGCTCGAAGTAAAAATATCGGACGATTATGGGTTTACAAAACTTTTGTTGTATTATAAACTTTCTGCTTCCAGATATGCCCAGATTCAGAAAAAATTTAGAGCGATTGAAATACCTTTGCCGAAAGATCAAACAGAAGCAGATGTGAATTATATTTGGAATTTGACTCCAATGAATTTATCACCGGAAGATATTGTGTTGTATTATTTGGAAATTTTCGATAACGATTTTATAAGCGGGCCTAAATCAGCAAAAACATCAACTTTTTCAGTGAGAGTACCAACGTTAAATGAAATTTTATCCAAAGCCGATAATACCCAAAACCAAAGCGTAAGTGATTTACACGATGTATATAAACAAGCCCAAGGACTTAAGCAGGAAATGGAAAATATTTCTATGGAATTAAAACAAAATAAGAAAGATATATCATGGGAAGAAAAACAAAAAATTGAACAAGCTTTGAAGAAATTCAATAAACTTGGGGAAAAAGTGAAAGGAATAAAAAAGCAGTTGGAAAAAATGCAGGAAAACCTTCAAAAAAATAATCTGCTTTCAAAAGAAACACTTAAAAAATATATGGAATTACAACAATTATTTGACCGGATGACTAATGATGAAATGAAAAAGGTTATTGAAAAATTACGCGATACACTACAAAGTATGTTAAGACAGCGGACACAACAAGCAATGAAGAATGTTAAGTTCAACGAAGAAGCATTTAAGAAAAGCATTGAAAGAACGATAAATTTATTAAAACGGATTCAAGTTGAGCAAAAGGTTGATGAACTGGTTAAAAGAGCCGAACAATTGGTGAAAAATCAGAAGAACGTTAAAGAACAAACTCAAAATAATAAATTGTCTAATAATAAAGAGAAAAATGAACTTGCCGGAAAACAAAATGAAATTTCAAAAAAAATCAAAGAGTTTTCAAAAGAAATGAAAAATCTCTCTCAAAAAATGAGTGAATTAAAAGACATGCCGAAAGATCAAGCTGATAAATTAAGTAAAGAATTTAAAAAACAACAGAATCAAAAATTATCCAGGCAGGCTTCCCAAAATTTACAACAAAATCAAAAAAGACAAGCTTTGCAAAACCAAAGCCAAATTGCCCAAAATATGAAACGAATGAAGAAAGGAATGAAAAATTTACAGAAATCGATAAATCAACAAAATCAAATTCAAGCATTCAAAGACATGATGAAAATTACCAATAATTTGATAAGACTTTCCAAGCAGCAAGAAAAACTTAAAAATCAATCGAAAAATATGAGTCCTAATTCTTCTGCCTTTAATCAAAATGCTCAAAAACAAAATGATAACCAGAGAAATCTTGAGAAGGTAATGCAGGCTATGACTTCACTCTCTCAAAAAACTTTTGCAATTACTCCGGAAATGGGTAAAGCTTTAGGAGATGCACAAAGAAATATGATGAAAGCGATTGAACAATTACAAAACAGAAATGGCAGTCAGGCATCACAATCTCAAGGTAAAGCGATGGAATCCCTGAACGAAGCGGCAGAAATAATGAAAAATTCTATACAGGCAATGATGCAGGGTGGCGGCGGTCAGGGCGGAATGATGTCGTTAATGCAGCAATTGAAACAATTATCATCACAGCAGATGAATTTAAATAATTTGAGTGAAATGTTGAGAAAAGCAAAACGAGGAAAACTATCAATGGAGCAGATGGCACAGTTACAACGCTTGGCTCAGCAACAGGAGATTCTTAGAAAGTCACTTCAACAGTTAAATAATGAAGCAAAGCTATCAGGAAAGTTGAAAAGGCTGCCTGCTGATTTAGAGCATATTGCCAAACAAATGCAAGAGGTTGTAACGAATATGAAAAGTTATAATTTGAATGAAAAAACACTCCAGCTCCAAGAAAGAATTTTATCAA
>CAJXGP010000085.1 GCA_913053915.1 uncultured Ignavibacteriales bacterium
CAATATTGAACAAATTACAAATCAATATTTTCTGCCAAATAATACACGAATATTTATGATAAGATACTAAATTGAGTGATTGTCAATTACTCTTCATCAAAGGATAATTAAAATATAGTAGAAGGAGGAAGTAATATCGATATGATAAATGCAGCAAAGGATGTGCTTTTGGAAAGCTTCCAAATAACGTTGTTTGTCTTAATAATGATGATAACCGTTGATCTGGTAAATGTATGGGCACGCGGGAAGTTGGCTTCTATCCTACATACTGAATCTAAATGGAAGCAATACATAGTCACTTCTTTCATTGGCTCTATACCTGGAGATGTAGGAGCATTTGCTGTCGTTAGCCTATACATTTACGGAATGATTGGGTTCAGCACACTCAGCGGCGCTATGCTGGCCGGTTCAGGTGATGGAGCTTTTGTTATGTTGGCAATGTTTCCGAAAACAGCAATTTTTCTTTTTATTACTTTGTTTATTGTCGGTATTTTTGCAGGAAGGGTTACTGATTATTTAGTTGGAAAATTTAAAATAAAAGTTTCACAAGGCTGTGGAGTTAAGCAGTATCATAAAGAACATGAAAATTATAGGCATTATCTTAAAGAGCATGTTTGGAATCACATAATACGTAAACATCTTTGGAAAATCTTTCTTTGGACGTTCGGTGCTTTATTTTTACTGAATATCGGTCTTTCGCATTGGCATATCCAAAAGTTAGCGTCTGAATATACATTGTTGCTGCTTTTTGTGGGCGCTTTAATCGGGCTTATCCCTGAATCCTCACCTAACTTAATTATTATTACTATGTTTGCCGGCGGTTTAATTCCCTTTTCAGTATTATTTACTAATTCAATAGTACAGAACGGTCATGGTTTGTTACCGTTGTTGTCTTACTCGGTAAAAGATTCTATTTTAATTAAGTTATTTAATTTTTCCTTTGGGATTACTTTAGGATTAATACTCTATTCTATCGGGATTTAAATACTTCAAACTTTATCATTTAAAATATAGAAAGGGAAAATAATGGCTACAAAAAAAGCTTTTATAAAACAGCTTAGAGGAATAACGCTTGTCGGAAAAGCCGATTCGAATCATTGGATAACAATGGACGGACCCGAGCAATTTGGAGGTAGCAATGCGGGTATTCGACCAAAAGAATTATTACTTCTCGGGCTTGGTGGTTGCACCGGAAACGATGTGGCTTCAATACTTGCTAAAAAAAGAGTGAAACTTGATGGATTTGAAATGAAAATTCAAGCTGAGGAAACTGAAGAGCACCCAAAGGTTTTTACTGATGTACATATAGAATATATTTTCTATGGTAATAATATAAATACCAAAGATGTTGAAAGAGCGATTGAACTTTCACAAACAAAATATTGCGGTGTAACTAAAATGTTTGAGAAGGCTATGAAAGTTACTCATTCATACAGAATTGAATCCGGCGAAAAGAATAAATAAAAGGAAGATCATAGAATCCATTTCAATTCCTAAGCGGAAGATTTCTCACATTCGTTCAAGATGACAGAGAGAGTTGAAATATTATTTTGAAGAAATAACAGCACCTAAATTGAGATTTCGGATGATAAACTAAAACAAATAAGAATAGAAAAAAAAGCCTATATTTTTATTTTACACATTTTTTAAGAACATTACTTAAATCGGTTATTAAATCATCGGGATGTTCAAGACCGATAGATAAACGTAAAAGATTAACGGGAGTTTTAGAATCGGCGCCTTCAACAGAAGCCCGATGTTCAATCAAGCTTTCCGTGCCGCCTAAACTCGTTGCGCGGGTAAAGACTCTGGTTCCGGCGGCTACATTCATTGCATCTGTTTCAGAACCATTAATTTGAAAGGAGATCATTCCGCCGTACAATTTCATTTGATTTGCCGCAGTCTGATGTCCCGGATGTGTCGGTAAACCGGGATAATAAACTTTTGAAATACAAGGATGTTTATTTAAGAACTCGGCAATTTTAAAAGCGCTTTCGGATTGATAACGGATTCGTAAAGGTAAAGTTTGAATTCCTCTTAAAACCAGCCAGCATTCAAATGGGGAAGGAACTGCACCGCCGGACTTTTGCATTTGTTTGATATTCTTAAATATTTCACTATCCTCTTTGGAGATAACAATTCCACCAAGGACATCGCTATGCCCGCCTAAATATTTTGTAGTTGCATGTAAAATCAGGTCAATGCCAAATTTAAACGGTTGCTGTAGAACAGGCGTTCCCCATGTATTGTCGCAAATTGTTACTGCTCCGTATGCGTGACTAATTTGTGATATACTTTGCAAGTCGGTTATTTTTAACATTGGATTCGAAGGAGTTTCAATCCAAATTAACTTAGTATTTTTAGTAATCGCTTTTTCAACATTTTTAGGGCTAGTCATATCAATAAACGAAAAAGTAATCTCCCATTTAGCAAAAAGTTTTATCAGTTTCCTATTTCCATGATAAAGATCATCCGGAGCAATAAGATGATCACCCGGTGAAAGAGTTTGAAATACACTCATTGCAGCGGCGGACCCGGAGGAAAAAGCAGCAGCGCCGAAACCATTTTCCAAATCTGTAATGCATTTTTCAAGAGATTCCCGGTTAGGATTATTATCACGAGTATAACTGTAGCCGGCCGGATAATCCCCGTTTACATTTCTCTCAAAAGTTGTTGAAAGATAAATCGGTGGAACAATAGCTTTTGTTGAAGGATCAACGCTCCTTCCGGAATGAACCGAACGTGTTTCTATTTTCATAGTTAATTTTATATGAGTTAATTTCGAAATTAAATTGAGGTTATTCTCGTTGTTACCTTTGATAAAATATTAATAAATTCATTTTCAATACTTTTCCCGCGGTTTTTCCCGTACCACAGGTGAAGTTTTTCATAAAGCTCGGGTTTAACAATCCCTTCATTTTTCCATTTTAAAATCAATTCTTGAGCCTCTTTGGGTCTGGGTCCCCAAGTAAAAAGTTCAATTCCGTCGTAATCAAAGGCAACAAGTTTTGGGATAATTCTTGAGCCGTTAGTCAAATATTCATCCATTATATCTAAATTGGTGTCTCTTAAAATTATCCGCAAATTGATGTTAGGATTCACTTCCGCTATTTTAGCTATGTAAGGTAGATTTTGGGCTGAATCTCCGCACCAGCTTTCGGCTAAAACCATCCAAAGCTGTCTTCCGGAAATCATGCCTATAACTTGGTTTAATTTTGGAGCTATGATATAACTATTTTCAATTCTTTTGCTCCTTTGAAAATTTAATTTTTTATATTCAAATAATTCGCGTGAACTTTCATCTAACTTATCGATGTTGGTTGTGTCTATTTCGTTTTTAAACATATCCATATATTCCGGATAACTCTTGCCATTATGCGGTCTTCCGTCAAGGAAAAATTGTTTTGCCATTATTTATCCTCCGTTAATAAAATCTTATTTTCTAAATTACAAATATTTCCCGAATGATTTTGTCATTCCCGTTACATTATAAGGAATAACTAAAATCCGCTAAAATTTTATTAATATTCAAACTAACCGGTCATATAGAGTCCGGTAAATTAGCCTGTGATAGCAGGAGTTAATGATAATTCGAATGATGTGCGATAATCATTGCAGTAGTAGAACCGGTACGTTGAATAATCTTTGTACTTCATTTAGTCGATTAATATTGTAAATTTATAATTGTAATAAAGTCTAAATGATAAAAAGTTATTATCAAAATGATTACCGAAACAAAATATTTTACTCCTTTGCGTGCTAACCAGACTCTACCCCTTGTAAGAAAGATAATTAGAGATATTTTAGATACAAGTACAGAAGTAATCGATAGTCCGGATAAATTTAACGAAGAAGGGGGATATAAAGAAGAAGTACGTAAGAAGATAGATGAAATTTTTGGTTTTATTAAAGAATTGGAAGAAATAGGTTGCTACTATAAAGATTATAATTTTACAGTTGGTTTAGTTGATTTTCCGGCAATTATAGATGGTCATGAAGTTTTCCTTTGCTGGCGAAGTGATGAAGCAGAAGTAGAATATTATCACTCCGTTGAGAAGGGATATGTCGATAGAAAACCAATACCTGTGGAGTATCTTAATGAATGATTTTTTACTATTATTCACTATTTGAAAACTTGAAAATGATCTTTTTAGATACATTGCAAAAATCCTTATTTATTTAAATCCGGAAATGAACATTAAAAACGTAAAAATTTCCGTTACTGATAATTTCAATTTTAAAAAAATAAATGATAGTTCCGCCTTTTCAAGCTGCATTTATTTAAATTGACAATGAAACTCAAATCCCATCAAGTATTTATTCAAGAATAAAAAGAACCTTTGGTAATCATTTTAGAAAATCTATTTTTAACTTTGAATAACTTTTATTTTCGAATTTCCAATAATTGGTATAGAATAAATATTTACGGCTTTCAAATATTCAGTACACCGGTTTAATCTTTAATTTGAAACTTTGTTACAGTACCGGCAAATTGACCCGAATTAGCATCATGAACGCGGAATATCAATTGATAATTGCCTTTCGAATATGTCGAATTCAAATCAAATTGAACAGAAAGATCAACATCGGAAAATTTTTCTTTCCGGGATTCATCCATGAACTTAGTGACAAGAGATTTGACCGTATCCCCTTCAGGCGTTACTACATCAATCTCATAAAATAAAGAAGCATTATAAAGATTATTCTTCTCCTTTTGCACAAATCCTTTTACTCTGGCGGTAGCTTCAACTTCATAGCTGCTCCCTAAATTATATGTAGATGCTTCGACATGGTAAACTTCTAAATCTGATTTTTTCTTATTTGAACATGCCGTCAAAAGGACAAGCGTTATTGCTAATAAAATAAAAACTTTCATATTCATTTTTATGAAAAATAATAATGAAGTTGTCCAAAAAGTCGGAACTTTTCATCCTGAACAAAGCGAAGGATATCTTTAAAACGCTAATTCTCAGAACCTTAGTTGCTCCATTCCTCAGAATGGAAATAAAGTTTACATTTGGACAACTTTCTGCTAAGTTAGATAAAAATTATCCATTATCGGATTGAAAATCCTTTAAAAAATTAGTTAGATCATTTACACCTTTTTCAGGAAATGCATTATAAATTGATGCTCTCAGACCGCCAACCGACCTATGACCTTTCAAACCGTGAAATCCGGCTGCTTCAGCTTCGGCTATTAGCTTTTTCTCCAGCTCTTCACTTGCCATTCTAAAAGTAATATTCATCAATGAACGGCTATCAGGCCGGGCATGACCTTTGTAAAATCCATTACTTTCATCAATGCATTTATATAAAGTTTCGGCTTTTGATTTATTGATCTTATACATTTCATCCAAGCCGCCTTTCTCCAAAAGCCATTTGGTTACCAATCCGATTATATAAATCCCGAAAACATTTGGAGTATTAAAAAGAGAGCCTTTTTCAGTATGAGTTGTATAGTTAAGCATTGTAGGAAGCGAATCTCGGGATTTCTCTAGAAGATTTTTTCTTATAATAACCAAAGTAACGCCTGCCGGTCCCATATTTTTTTGTGCTCCTGCGTAAATTATCCCGTATTTGTTTACATCGATTTTTTTATGAAGAATATCTGAAGAGGAATCACATACCAGCGGTACATCACCTACTTCAGGGCTTGATTTCCACTGTGTTCCGAAAATAGTATTGTTGGAAGTAAAATGGACATAAGAAGCATCGGAATCTAATTTGAGTTCATCTTGTTTAGGAATATGATTAAAATTATCCGTTTCAGTTGTAGAAGCAATATTTACAGTTCCGATTCTTTTAGCTTCTTTAACGGCTTTTTTCGACCAACTTCCGGTTACTATATAATCGGCTTTATTTCCCGGAGGCATTATATTCATCGGTACCATTGAAAATTGCAGACTGGCGCCTCCTTGTAAAAATAAAATATCGTAGTTTTCATTTATACCCAATAGTTTTCGTAAATTCTCATTCGCTTCTTGAATTATCGATTCGAATACTTTTGAGCGGTGACTTATTTCTAGTACCGACATTCCTACACCGGGAAGTGAAAATAAATTTTCCTGCGCTTCTTTTAATACCTCTTCAGGTAAAACTGCAGGACCAGCGTTAAAATTATATACTCTTTCGTTCATATTAATTATCCTTTTAAATTAATTTATTTTGAAATTGTAAATTATTTATGAGTTTTCCCTAAATTAAATGTATCAGCAATCCGTCTCTTAATTTAGGTTCAAACCAAGTTGATTTCGGCGGCATTATTTCACCTGCATCAGATATATTCATTAAATCTTCGATTGAAACGGGGTATAGTGAAAATGCTACTTGAGCTTTGCCGGTATCAACAAGTTTTTCTAATTCTTTTGTACCGCGGATTCCTCCGGTAAAATCGATTCGTTTATTCGTTCTCGGATCATTTATCCCC
Organism: uncultured Ignavibacteriales bacterium; assembly: GCA_913053915.1. Next base: position 6,428 of record CAJXGP010000085.1, read on the forward strand.
AAAACCGGATTGAGCAAAAAATCTTGCAGTATACTGACATCCAGAGTTTCCGAAACCGATTCCGATAAGCTAATACTTGCCGATATTGAATCTCGCAGCTTTAAAAGATACCATTCACAGTCCAGATACATACAGAAAGTTCTTTTTTGAACAGGTTCTTTTATCGTGGTCTTTTCAATATTAAATTTAATACTAACTTCATTTAAAAATTCTTCTTTATTTTTTCCGTTAAGATCAGATACCACTCTATTGTAAGGCAATATTTTTAACTGTTCAGCCGGAAATAAAACCGCTAAAAAATAATTATATTCTTCTTTACTTGTATGATTAGGATTTAAATTTTTCTTAATCGTTCCGGTACGACCGGCACTGGCTGCTCTATGATGTCCGTCAGCTATGTACAAATTTTTTACTTTTGAAAGTTCATCTATGATAGCATAATTATATTTACCGGGCAAAATCCAAATAGTATGTTTTATACCATCTTCAGAAGTAAAATCATATATAGGATCCTCTTGGGAAATAGTAATATTTACAATTTCATTAATATTTTTGTTGCTTTTATATGTTAAAAAAACAGCGCCTGTTTGAGCTCCGGTCGTTATAATATGATTAGTTCTGTCGTCTTCTTTCTCCTTTCTTGTTTTTTCATGTTTGAGTATTACATCCTTTTCATAATCATCAACAGAAAAAGTAGCGGCTATCCCGATTTGTGTCCGTCCTTCCATTTCCAATTTATATAAGTAAAAATGAGCGATACTATCCGATTGAAGATGTCCTTCGTTTATCATTTTTTCAAGATTTGATTTTGCTTTTTTATAAACTTCAGGTGAATAAGCATTGACAGTGTCATCTAAATCAACTTCGGAACGGGTGATTTTTAAAAAACTTAAAGAATTTTTTTTGGTAAGTTCTTTTGCTTCATTTCTGTCAACTACATCATACGGCACGCTTGCTATTAATTTAGCAGAATCTTTTGCGGGTCTCAAAGCTTTAAACGTTCTAATCACTGCCATTTTATAATGATCTCCAAACTATTAAAAAATCGACTTGTT
>CAJXGP010000086.1 GCA_913053915.1 uncultured Ignavibacteriales bacterium
TGGGAAATATGATGGGAAAATAATTTTTTTAATAGGAATTCCTTGATTCAAATTGGAAATGAAAAATGGATTGTATAAATAATTATTAAGGGAAAACATGAAGATACTTATTATCATTAATGATGCACCGTATGGAACCGAGAAAGCTTATAATGCACTACGAATGACAATGACTTTACAAAAGGAACACTCTGAAGTAGAAGTTTACATCTTTCTGCTTGCCGACGCGGTTGGATGCGCTATTCCGAATCAAAAAACCCCGTCAGGTTATTACAATATTGAACGAATGCTAAAATCAGTTATTAAAAGAGGTGCTAAGATAAAAGCATGCGGAAGATGTTCTGAAGCGAGGGGAATTTCAGAACTAAAACTTATTGAAGGAGTTGAAATAAGCAACATGAAGGAGTTTTCCAATTGGACGGTTGAGGCAGATAAAGTTCTAACTTTTTAATACTAAATTTAACTATTTATAATGATTTTTAAATGATATCATTTTTTATTAGAAATATTACATAGGTAAGTTCTAAAATTACAAATAACAATAAAAAAGGAGTTACAAATGAGAATCAATAATGTAGATGTTCAACAAGTGAAAGCTTTTGAAGAGAAAATTAAAAATGATCCTTCGTCAGCTAAGAAAACTCAGGTAATTAAGGGGGAATGGATTGCAACAGATGGTGAAGTTCAATTTCAATCCAGCATTGAATTTGAAGGAGGTGAAACTGTTTTTAAAGTAGATAATCCTACTTTTATGGGCGGGAGCGGTAAACTACCCGGTCCGTTGCATTATTGCTTTTTCGGACTTGCTTCATGTTATACCGGTACTTTTGCAACTATGGCGGCTATGTTGGGTATTCAAGTGAAAAAACTTACAACCCGTGTAGAAGCCGATGTAAATTTTTCACGTGTTTTTGGACTGGGAGATGAGCCGGTTATAGAAGAAGTACGGGTAATTCTTCGTGTTGAAAGTGAAGCATCTGAAGAGAAAATTAAAGAAGCCGAAAAGTTAGCTTTAGAACGTTGCCCGGTAGTATTTACTTTGAGAAATCCGGTTAAATTAGTACCGAAGATCGAAATCGTATGAATTTGAAATTTTTAAACAATTTTTAAATAAACTATTAAATTTAGCGGAAAGATAAAAGAGGAAAATAAATTATGATGGACGGTATGGGTTGGGGCGGTATGTGGTTCGGTTGGATTTTTTGGCTGGTAATCCTCGGCTTTATTATCTGGGGTGTCGTATCGGTAGTCAACAATAACCGGGGATATGACCGGCAACATTATATGCCTCCCGGCGAAAGTGCTTTGGATATCTTAAAAAAGCGCTATGCCCGCGGCGAGATCAATAAGGAACAGTTTGAACAAATTAAAAGAGATATAAATTCATGATTCATTTTAAATCCCGTTGAAAAACAACTTACATCCCCATTAAAATATAAAATATATAAAGGTTAATAGACGAAAATTAATTTATTGGAAAATAGTATAGAAATAATCAAACATAAAAATTACAATGAGCCGTCGGTATTCTCGCCGGAAAATCTTTTACGGGAGGCACGCAGGCAAAAATCAATTAAAAATTGCGGAGCGCCGAAAATATGTGTTTTAGATCCGGACGGAGATATTGTGAAATATCTATTAAAAGAAAATCGTGCGGTATTAAATAAATGCTGGGCTTGTTACCATACGGTTCTTTATAATTTCAAATTAAATAATATTGAATTTGGAATTATCGGGTGTGCCGTCGGAGGCTCTTTTGCAGTCTTGTTAGCCGAGCAATTGTTTGTATCCGGCTGTTCGTTGCTTATCAGCATTACCTCTTCCGGTTTAATAACACATCCTAAAAAAGATACACATTATATCTTAATAAAAAAAGCCTTAAGAGATGAAGGTACAAGCTATCATTATTTACCGCCGGATATAGAATCTAAAATCAATCCTAGAATCTTAAAAGAATTATCCCCGCTGTTCAGAAAAAGAGAGCTGAATATAGAACCGGGGGATTCATGGACTACGGATGCGCCGTATCGTGAAACTCAAACTGCAATAAAATATGCTGAAAAGAAAAAAATAAATGCCGTAGAAATGGAAGCGGCGTCATTATATGCATTTGCAAAAGCAAAAAATAAAAATGTAGTTTGTTTTGCACATTTAACCAACACAATGGCTCAACATGAAGGCGATTTTGAAAAAGGTATTGAAAACGGCAGTGTAGATTCACTTAGGATCATTTATAATACTGCAAAAACTTTAATCACTTAGTCCCGGAATTAAACGCAAAAAGGTAAAATAATTAACCCTACAACGCAACTTGGTTTTTTTACCATTTTTGAAAGAAACATATAAAAACAAAGTTGAAATGATCTTAGCACTAAATGACTTTCCTATTCATTATATGCTCTTTAGAAGACTTGAAGGAGTTAAAAAAGAGCTAAATGTTAAAACTCCTTTTAATGCTTTGAGAAAATGGTATGAATTGAAACCGGAATTTTTTAATCAAAATCCTTCGGATTTTAAAAATAAATTATTTACTTTGGAGTAAAATTATTTCACAAGTTTTCCTAAACAATCTTGTGAAACTTGACAATTTAACATTCATTTTTTTTGAGGAAATCATGAAAAGCATTTTAATTGTTACACTAATTCTATTTTTATCTTTGGGCTTAACACTATCTCCAAAAGACACATCGCACAAACAATCAATAAAACTTCCCGTGTATAGTCATATCGTAATTGTAATTGAAGAGAATAAAGACTATGATCAAATTATTGGGAACGCTGCCGCACCATATATAAATAATGTTTTAAAAAAAGAGGGTGCAAACCTTACGCGCATGTATGCGGAAGAACATTTTAGCGAAGGTAATTATTTTTGGCTTCTTTCCGGCAATGATCAAGGCGTAGGACATTTTGATGTTACTCCGACAAGAATAAATAATAAAAATTATCCTTTTAAAACTTGCAATCTTGGCGAACAATTAATTAAGAAGGGTTATACCTTTAAAGGTTACTCTGAAAGCCTGCCGGCAATTGGGGATACTATTTCTAGAGCCGGTTATTATGCAAGGAAACATGTCCCATGGGTAAGTTTTGCAAATATTCCAAACGGCAAAAATATTGATTCGTCTTCCAATCTTCAGTTTAAACAATTTCCTAAAGACTTTAATAAACTGCCGACAGTGAGTTTTGTAATTCCAAATCTCATTCACGACATGCACAATGGGAAACCGCCTAAAAGTATTAAAGACGGAGATAAGTGGCTTAAAAAAAATTTGAACAATTATTATCAATGGGCAAAGACGCATAATAGTCTTTTAATAATTACTTTTGACGAAAATTCGGATAAGGCACATTACTCGGGTTTTACAGATCCGGCAAGTAAAAATCATTCTATTCGAAATAGGATACCTACTATAATTGCCGGCGCCCATGTTAAGCCCGGTAATTATGCGGAAGGAAAAGGTGTTACACATGTTAACATCCTGCATACTATTGAAGCAATGTATGGTTTACAAATGTGCGGATATCAGCAGGCAAATGCGCTTAAATTCGGAATTTCAAACAATTATATAATTAAAGACATTTTCACTAAGTAAATTTTGAATTATGATTAATTCAGGTAAGTAATTACGGAAGACTGGTTTTAAACAGAACTGAAAAAAACAAATCAGCATATTTTGAAATAATATTTCGCTTTAAGGCAAAATAACGGCACTATCAAAAGTACAAATAGAATTAGTAGAGAATACCATAAGAACAAGTTTAAGAAATAGATTTGAAACTTATAATCCGGAACCGGTAGTTATGCCGTTTCATACAAGACTTTTGAGGAAAGATAAACTTGCATTTTACTCTTTTATACATTCACTAAATACAAATTTAGGCACAATAATTTTTGAATCGGTAGCAGTTGCCTTAGCTTCAACACATTTTAAAGTTGCTGAAAGACAAACTGAATCCGGCACTCAAATAAGCACAAAAGCTCAATTTGAAATTCAAAAGATTATGGATAATTTAACTTCTACAACAATAAAACCGGACAAAGAACAAGAAATTGAGATTATTAGAAAAGTATGTCAAGCCGGTGAAATGCGAACAGTAAAACCGACAAAAGTTGATGTTTACCTTGAAAGTAATGATAATGAAATATACTTAATCGACAGCAAAACCAAACAAAGGTGATTTTAAGGAATTTAAAAGAACTCTCTTGGTGGCAAAGAAGCTTATGATGATTTGTTAGATTGTTTTGAGTATGTTGGAATTGAAATACGTGTAGAAGTTGAGCGTAATGCTAAAGAACGATAGGTAAAAATAAAAATTTTGTTAGCAAGAGAAAGGAAACCTAATCCACTAATAGCATATTTGAATTTTGCTCGTGCCCCACAAAATGAAAGGAGCTTTTTCCCAATGCTGAAAAAAAATTAAAAAATTGTATTCAAAACGGAATTTATTTATTTTTTTGTCAAAAATTGTCAAATTATGTTGGAAACTTTAATATCAATAGGTAAAATTTTAAAAGAAATAAGAGAAGAGCAAAATTTAATGTTACAAAATGTTGCCAAACAAACAGATATAAATTTTACTTTATTGAGCAGAATAGAAACAGGAAAGAGACTTCCAACAAAGGAACAAATAAAGAAATTAGCTTCTTTTTATAAATACAATAAAACCGAATTATTAAAAATACTAATAAGCGATAAAATTTTTGATGAAGTTAAAGAATACGACAAAACGGATATTAGTATTGAAGCACTTCAATTAGCCGAAGAAAAAATTAAATATCACTATTCATTATTTCCCGACTTTGAAATTGAAAACAATATAAAATTAGAGAGCCGGAGATTCATTGGCAATAAAGCCAAGTTAACGGAATGGATAATGAATATCATTGAAAAAGAAACTGATACAGCAGGAACATTTATTGATATTTTTGCAGGAACAGCGAGTGTTTCAAAAGTGGCAATGAAAAAATTTAATAAAATAATAATCAACGATATTTTATATTCAAACAATATTATATACAAAGCTTTTTTTAAACCACAGAATTGGGATAAACAAAAACTAAGAGAAATATTATCATTTTATAATTCATTAAATTCTAATAAAATACCCGAAAACTATTTTTCAGAAAATTTTGGTAATAAATTTTTTGAAAATAATATTGCAAAAAAAATAGGATATATTAGGGAAGATTTGGAGAAAAGGAAAAGCGAATTAAATGAAAAGGAATATAGTATTTTATTGGTATCGTTAATTTATAGCATAGATAAAGTGGCGAATACAGTTGGACATTTTGATGCTTATATTAAAAAGCCCATTAGAAGGAAACATTTTGATATTAAATTAATTGAAACCGTAGATTTTAATGATATTCAAATTTACAGAGAGGATGCTAATATTCTTGCAAGAAAAATAAAAGGAGATATTGCTTATGTTGATCCACCCTATAATTCAAGACAATATAGCCGATTTTATCATATTTACGAGACATTAGTAAAATGGGATAAGCCAAAATTATATGGCGTAGCACTTAAACCCAAACCGGAGAATATGAGTAAATATTGCACAGTAAAAGCAAAAGATACATTTAAAGATTTAGTCGAAAATTTAGATGTTAAATATCTTGCTGTTTCATATAATAACACATATAAATCCAAAAGTAAATCTTCTAAAAACAAGATAAAATTAGAAGAAATTATTGAAATTTTAAATCATATAGGGGAAACAAAAATATTTGAACAAAATCATAAATTCTTTAATACAGGAAAAACGGATTTTCAAAATCATAAGGAATTTTTATTTTTAACAAAAAAATATGAATAAAACAAAAACATATCGTTCTCCTTTGTTTTATGTAGGTGATAAATATAAACTTTATCCGAAGGTAAGCAAATATTTTCCCTGTCAAATTAATAAATTTATTGAACCATTTACTGGTGGAGGCTCTGTATTTCTAAATGTCTCCGCAAAAAAATATTTACTTAATGATATCGATACCAATGTGATAAATATTCACAATTTTTTAATTGAAAGTGCACAAAATCCCAAAAAAATTTTTGATGAAATTTTGGAAAAGATTAAAAAATATAATTTATCACACTCGTATATTAAAAATATTGTGCCGCAATCACTTAAAAATGAGTGGAAAAAAACTTATTATGCAAAATTCAACAAAGAAGGTTTTAATAAACTAAAAAAAGATTTCAATAAAAGTAAAGAAAAAAACATACTTGATATGTATCTTTTATTGATTTACGGTTTTAACAGAATGTTACGCTTTAATTCAAAAGGCGAATATAATTTGCCCGTTGGAAATGTAGATTTTAATAGAAATGTTTACAATTCACTTCTTGATTATTTTGCTCTAATTAGAAATAGGGATATTCAATTTTTTAATTTAGATTTTATTAATTTTATTAAACAAATAGACTTCGAAGAAAATGATTTCGTTTATTTGGACCCTCCCTATTTAATAACATTTAGTGAATACAATAAATTATGGAATAAAGAAACAGAACAAAACAATGAAAAGAGGATTAGATTAAAACAACTGTCTTAAACAGACGCGATTTCGTCAGCAATTTTTTCTGCCGCGCCCACAGGATCAGGATCACCACAAATCGGACGACCAATCACCAAATAGTCTGCGCCCTGAGAAATAGCTTCAGCTGGCGTCATTGTTCTGCGTTGATCGTCTCCAGCAACTTCGGTCCAGTCAGGACGAATACCGGGAGTGACCAGTGTCAATGCATCGCCAAAACGTTTTTTCAAGGCAGCCGCTTCATGTGCTGAGGCCACCACCCCTGCCGCACCCGCACTTTTTGCAAGAGCCGCTAAACCTAAGACCTGCTCTTGTAAAGCCGCTTTATCTGAAGCTTCCGCTTCTGCGGGGCTTTGACTGGTGAGTGCCGTCACGCCTAAGATTTCGGTGCCATCAGGCATGGCATCTACAACACTTTTAAGCACCCGTAAGCCACCTGAGCTATGCACAGTCAGAAATTTCAGTTCAGGGGCCTTTTCATGAAGTACCGCCGCCGCACTACCCACCTGCATGGGGGTGTCGTATAGTTTTAAATCCAAAAAAATATTAGCAGTACCGGAGATGTCCGCAATCCGCTCAAGCAGAGGCAGACCTTCTCGAATAAAAAGCGTCAACCCGACTTTGAAAATACCCACATGGCTTTTGAGTTGCTGAATATAGGGACGCGCCGTTTCAAATGAGGAAAAATCCAAGGCAAGGATGATGCGATCTTTGGCTTCCAATGTGCTTCGATTCAAGGGGGTAACCTCCAAATTATTTTAATGAGCAAGCTTGAAAAGCTTACGAGAGGGTATTTTTGAAGTCAAGTGATTTGCTTTATCCTCCAGAATGGGTCGTGTCTCAATTTGAATTTTAGTAATACGTCATGCTCGCGTAGGCGGGCATCCAGAACTTTGTGC
>CAJXGP010000087.1 GCA_913053915.1 uncultured Ignavibacteriales bacterium
AGGCACTGGCTATGATTTTTTCAAGTTTATTTTCTCCTTTTGCACCGATAAGATGTAATGGTATAATAAAAGAAAAAGTTGAACTTACACCTAATTTGCTTTCGACGGAAATAGAACCATTCAGCAAACCGGCAATTTTTTTACAGATGGCAAGTCCAAGTCCTGTTCCGCTATATTTTCTGGTAGTAGTTCCGTCTATCTGACGAAATTCATCAAAGATAATTTTTATATTTTCTTCGGAAATTCCGATACCCGTATCAATAATATCAAATCTTAAAAATTGATTATTATCAAAAGTCGAAATTTTAAGTTCAACAAAGCCGTCATCAGTAAATTCAACTGCATTACCAATTAGATTAATCAGTACTTGAGTAACTTTACCTCTATCGGTATTAATTATTGTATTTGTATTTGTATTACGTGAGATTTTAAATTCTACATTTTTTTTGGCGAATAAAGGATTAACCGCTGCTTCAACCTCTTTTAAAAGTTCATTCAGAGGAACTTCTTCATCATGTACCTCCATTTTTCCGGCTTCAATTTTAGAGAGATCAAGAATATCGTTAATTAAATCCATAAGTCTCTTTCCGCTTTTGAATACTACTTGAATTCTTTCCTTGTTTTTTTTGTCCAAAGTGCCGTCTTCAAGTATCAATTCGGTTAATCCTAAAATTGAATTCATCGGAGTACGCAATTCATGAGACATACTAGCCAGGAAATGAGATTTTAATTTAGTAGCCTCTTCAGCTTTGTTTTTTTCAATTTCCAGTTCGTGTGCTTTCTCATTTAATTTTTGATGCAATTCAACCAAGATTTCATTTTGTTTCCGGATTTGTAAATTTTGTTTTTGATATTCATCGTTTAACTTTTTTAATTCATTTACCATTTTTTCCAGCTCAACTAATGCAACTGCATTAGTTAAACCTATTGCCAGTTGTTCTTTAATTTTCGCCAAATATTCCTTAGCTTCTTCAGTAATTTTGGAAATTGAGCCTAATTCGAGAATAGCAATAATTTTATTATTAAATAGTATTGGGAAGATCAATAGATATTTAATTTTTATGGAAAGTAATCCGGTAGTTATAATGGGAAGATTTTCCTCCGAGTCAATTTCGACAGATTCCCGGTTTTTAATAACCAAATCGTAAAATTTTGATTTTTCAAAATCAAGGGAATTTGTATCTACACCGTAAGAGCTTAATAAGGAAACATTTTCGCCGTCAACAGAGTATAAAGCGCCTATTGTAAAATCACAAGTTCTAATAATTTTATGAAGAGCTGCTTCGGCAATTTCGTTGAGGGTCGGATTTTTATTAATCAGGCTGATAAACTCAGAATATTCATTTTTCGCCTTTTCGTTCTTTTTTAAATCGTTAAGCATATCATTAAAGGCGCATGCAAGTTCTCCTAGTTCATCCTTACTCTTAATCTCTATCTTATTATAGAAATCTTCCTTTTTTGTTCTACGGGTTGCCTTGCTTAAAAGTGTAATTTGCTTTCGTATTTTATCGGTGAAAATATAGGTTAATATAAGTGAAAGGATAATACCGGTAAAACCGATTATTAGTAGTATATATTTTAAACTTGTTCTAAGATTCGCAGTTTCATTAGGAGTTATAAATATCAGGTACCGGAGTGAATTATTTAAATCAAATAATTCACTGGGCCTATAAATAGTTGCCAATATATCGTTGGAATCAGTCGATTTCGATATTATATTAAAGTTCTTTTTTGATGCCAACTGATTATATATTTTGGTTAAAATATATGAAAATTTCAGATTGTCTGATTTTTTGGAAAACAAAATAGGTGAGTTTTTCCATACTAAAGCAATATCCGCATTAATTTTTTTAGACATTCTATTTAGAAGAGTCTCATTAATTACTATCCCATAATAATAGTATTTTCCTTCCGGACTCTGATAAGTATTGATTAAAGTAAAGGGATTTTCTTTTATAAAACCGGGAATAGTAAGAACCTTTAAAGGTATATGAACATCGTTTTTTGAAATTTTATTAATAATGATTTGGGAATTTTTATTTTTGGTTTCCAAAATAAAATCCAAATATCTTTTATTATTTATTTCATTAGTAAAAATTTTGCCGGGTTCATTTTTAATTATTTTTCTAAATTCGCCTTCTGTATTTTGAATCCAACCATTGTAAGCATAGATAAATTCATTAGTGGAATTAAGCAAATATTTTGATTGTTGTGATGAAAGTACATTATACATCACTTTATAAAATGCAAAAGCCGAACTTACCAGTATAATTGCAACAATTGCAAAATTAATAAGCAAGATTCTAAAACTGATTTTCATGAGTTATATATCTTTTTGTAAAACTTCACGTATTGTAATTAAAAGTTCGTCAAAGTCGTATGGTTTACTTATAAAATCGATAGCTCCTAATTTAGCGGATTCAATAGCGCTTTTAACATCAGCGTATGCAGTTAGTACAATAACTCTTATTTTAGTTCCTTTCCGCTTCAATTCTTTTAGTACGTCGAAGCCGTTTTTACCGGGCATTTTAAGATCCAGCAACATAAGATCTACTTTATTATCAGATACAAAATTTAATGCCGTCTCTCCGCTATTTACATACTTTGCATCGTATCCCACTTCAGAAAGCTCTTCTTGAAGAACTTTACAAAGAGTTAAATCGTCATCTACAATTAAAATTGATTCCATAGTAATCCTAATTTTTGTTAGAATTCGATTGATTAAAATGATAATATTTTATGTCATTCTGATATTTTCTTATTTGATCTCGAATTGGATTTTTTAATTGCGGACCGGCTAATCTTTCTTTAAGCGTAGGGACCAAAGTTGCTTTTATTAATATGACCAATTCTTTTTTGATAACATTTGTTTGATTGCTTCCAAAAATATATCTTAGTCCAAAAAACCACCAAGGTAAATCTTTTAATATTGGAACGCCTGTTCTAATAACAGTATTCTGGTTGATAAACATACCACCGATAACGGTTTCTTCACCGTTTAACAAAACAACCCTAGTATTGGCGGAGGTTTTATTTATTATAGTATTATTTGGATTAGGGACAAAGGAACTTCTTTCCACATGAATATTTAATAATATATAATTGATTCCGTCTTCATGAAAGACATGGGGAGTTACAGTAATAATTGAACCGATGGAATAAAACTTTTCAAGGATATTGCCTGAAAAATCTCTTTGTTTAATTGCCAAATCTTGACCGTCCTGTAATCTGGCTTCTGTTCCGTTTAATACCGTTATTGAAGGGTTGGAAATAATCTGCCCGATATTTTCACTTTCGAATAATTTAAAGATTGCAATAGCTTTACCGAATAGCCCACCTAAACTGTAAGAAGCAGAGCCGCCTATTTTAAATGAAGGAGATTGTTGCTGAGTATTATTAGATGTAGTTCCGTTTGAAGAAGTTCCTCCGGTAGTTCCGGTAACTTGAGTACCGTTGCCGGTAGTTGTTTGCGGCAAAATTCCCAGTTGACCTCCGAATTTAAGTCCTTGAGAAGAAAAAATTGTTTGCCAATCAATACCGCGTTCTTTGGCTTTATTAACATCCGATTCAAAGAAAACAGCCGAGATTTTAACTTCTCTGGCATTTACGGATACATAGTTATTTCCTTTCATTTCTTTTTTAGATAGCGCCGGTTTTTTGATTATTATAGCATCCGGCTTCACTTCATAAACCAAATTCGCCATTTTAACCAATATTACCATAGCTTGGAAATAATTCATTCTGTTTAATTCTATACCTGTGGCAGAATCTATTTGAACAGTAGAAATAATTTTTTTCCCGGTCACTTTTTCGCTTACTTTGCTTATTAATTTAATAGCCTGTGAAAAAGAAATATTCGAAGAAAGGGATATAAGCTTATTTGGATTTTGATATCCTTTAAATCCTCTTTCCGGATTTTGTTGAGAGAAAAATTGTGTGGAAAAAAGTAAAGTAATTACTATTGAAAAAATTAATGTTTTCATTTCAAATCTCCCACTTATTTATTTTTATTAATTCCATCTTTCTGTAGCGATAAACTTATTTTTTCAATTATACCGCCCTTATTCAAAATAAAATTTACCGTATTATGTTCATAGTCAATTTTTGTCAAATATCCGAGATAAACCTGCTGCCCCTCCCATAATAAATATGTATTTCCTTTACTATCGGCTAAAAAAGCACCTTCCGGAATTAGCGCCAAAAGTTTTGCTCCTTGTACGTTGAGTAAATTATTAACATTCGGAGGAATATCATTCCTAATCAGAGGATAAAATAAATCATAAACGGATTTAGTATTTAGATTATTTTCAACGAAATTTTTAGTCGAAAATCGATCATTATTTGCATAATATATATAAGCATTTAAATTAAAACTAATCAAGAATTGAGGCATACCGTCTTTATCAGTGGTAATCAGGTTTGTAAGCGTAATTGTACTAACCTTTTTTAGCTCTTTACTATGTTCTATTGCATACACTAACTGAAATAAATTATTAAAAGTACCGATACCTGAAATTTTATATTCATAATAATAAAATTCTTTAGCAGTATGAATACCCGCATATTCAATATTAATTTTAGTATTTTCGGAAAAACCGGCGCTAATCTTATTTACAAAATTGAAAAAATTAATTGACGATAAATTCTGTGGAACATTAAATTTTCTCGAAGCAAGAATAGAATCGATTACATCTGCTTTTACAGTAGCTTTTTTAAGTGCATGATTCAATTGATCCGTATCATAATGATTAGCTTCCAGTTTTGCCAGTTGGGTATGCTTATCTTTTGTCTGATCATGTTGGATTACAAACATATATATACCTCCGGCAAGAAGAATAAAAATTAATAATACCACTAATCCCAAAGTACTCTTTATTTTTCTATTCATTGAGTACCCTCGGATAAATTAGGCAAACTAAATACGATGTTATATTTGTAAGCATTTTTATCGCGAATAGCTTCGTACTTAATGCTTTTTATTTCGGCGGATTTCATATAATAGGCAAAATCAGTAAGTACAAATTTATTCAGTGCATATCCTTCCACGGTTACTTTATCGTTTGAGAGAGTACTTAATTTAGTAATCCAAATATCCTTTTTCAATGAATAATATTTTGAAATTACCCGTAGAGCCTTTGACCATTTGCCTGTACCAACGGAAGCGGAGTCGAGTATTTTTTGAGTCTTATCGAAATTATTAATCTTCCCATCAAGGTCTGAAATCTCATTTAATATTTTTTCATTTTTTCTTAGTAAAATTGTTTGTTTAGTGATATTATCATTTAGTCTATTAATTTCACTTCTATTAAATAGTATTTTTTGGGTAATAAAAAAAGTTGCAATAAATAAAATCGGAAGCATTAAATATCCATGCCAAGCAAACTGAATAAATTTTTGTTCCTCTTTAACATACTTAGGTAGTAAATTTATTCCTGCATTTACTTTCGATAAATCATCAAAATAATCGACTGCTGCTGCAATGGGTACGCTATAAGCGGATATATCTTTCTTCGGATCCGACTTTAATTTCGAAATATCAATATCGTTAAAATCAAGTCTTGAAACATTCGCTTCAGGAAAAGTACCGTAAAAAGACAATAGCAAATTCTCGGAATCGTCTTCTCCGCATACAATGATATTATCCAATGTAGGTATACTGCCGTTTTCCATTTCAAGGAGAATTTTGGAAAAGTATACATCATAGGTGTGCAGATTTATCGTTCCGATATCAAGTATAGCGCCGATGTGTAATAACTTGCGACCGCGTAAAAATATTAATTTGCTGTATTCTCTACCGATATAAACTATTAAAGAATAATCATCGGGGAAAAACTTTTTCCTTTTAGCAACATAATATGCAAGTGATATTTCTGCGCTTTTGACTGCCGCAATTTTATAAAATCTAGAACCGTTATAATGCGCTAAAGAATTAATTAGTTTAATACAACCAACTTCACCGCCCAAAAATACGGAAAGAAGAGACTTATTCGCCAGCTCTATGTAACCGAGGTTCTCTTTATCAATAGTTACATTTTTACTTTCTTGAATATCATTAATAATTTCTTGGGTAACTTTTGAATTTTTCTTTTCCGGTGAGCCTTCAAAAACATGATAGTATAGGGCAGGTTCTGTAAGAATAGGCACAAAAAGTGATTTTTTTAAATTAATACCCGATAATGAAACGCTCATAACACTAATTGAGGAAGTAGCTGCTTTTTGACCGGTAGATGCAGCTTGATCACCTATTCCTTCCAAATTGAATTCATCACCTTCAATAGTAAGATCGGAAATATCCTCTTCCATATCAATAGATGATTGAATTATATCAAATGATGCGGCTTTAATTACTTTTAATTTATTTTTTTCTTTTAAGATAACGATAATTTTGGTATCGGTACCTTCACAGTATGTAAAAACTATTGGTTTCATTTACACCGCCGAAATAATTTGCTGTATTCTAGTTTTATTATTAGCATAAGCAATCGCAGTTTCCAAAGAAATTTTTTTGTTTAAATATAGCCGTTTCAAATCTTGTTCCATCGTTATCATTCCTTGATGAGCGCCTTGATTGATCATCATATAAATTTCACTAGTATTATTATTTTTTATTGCTCCCTTTACACCGGGGTTTACAATTAGAACTTCTTTTGCTAAGGTTAACTTACCATCCAAACTCGGCACAAGTTTTTGTGAAACTATAGAAATTAATACATCGGCTAATCTGTTTCTAACTCTTTCTTGTTCACTCGAATGTACTTCGGCAATAATTCTATCGAGTGATTCAACCGCCGAGGAAGTATGTAACGTTGAAAAAACTTTATGTCCGGTATCGGTTACTTCCAAAGCAGCTATTATGGTTTCCGGATCTCTCATTTCTCCGATAACTATAATATCGGGATCTTGTCTTAGAGCTTGTATTACACCATCTTTAAATGATAAAACATCGCGTCCTACTTCCCTGTGTCGTATAATTGCATTATTAGAAATGTGTACATATTCTATGGGAGAGGCAATAATTACGATATGTATATGATCAATCTTGTTATGAGCTTCAATAATAGAGTCCAAAGTAGTCGATTTACCTGACCCTGATATCCCGGTAATCAATGATAACCCAAATTTTATATATTTGTAACTCATGGCTCTTACTGCGTAAGGATGAAATCCTAGGGTATCAAATGCTCTAATCTCTGAATTTATTGCTCGCATATTCAAAGCTAGCGAATCTAATTCATAATAACAATCAGCTCTAAATCTGACATTTACGTTTCTTCTTTCATATAGAAAAGTATAACTAAAATCGAGGTTTCGAGTGGCTGCAAGATATTTTCTTTGATTTTCATTTAATAAATTAGAAATAATTATTGAGGCTTCGTCCTCGTTAAGTAAGGGAAAATCTTTCACCCTTTCTTTTTTACCGTATATTCTTAACCAAATAA
>CAJXGP010000088.1 GCA_913053915.1 uncultured Ignavibacteriales bacterium
CTTTTTACCGGTTTCAGTAGCTTGATATTTTTGTTTAGAACTATTTGGTTTATCATGAATTGTCATCTGTAAAACCTCTAAATCTAAAAGCGGGTTTATAGATTTAGTTCCATTGTTCCAGTTAAAGACTTGCATAATTTCTTTCATTGTTGTTGCATCCAAACATTTTCTAATTATTGTTTCAACTTCATTCTGACTTAGTACCGACTTGGTCCTAACTTGTACACTACTTGTGCACTTAAGTTGATAAAAGTACTGTTTTTAGCTTGTCCTATCATATTCCATCTTACGTACTTGTACACTACTTATACACTGTATGGTCATTCCTTCATTATTTGTTTAGATATTTTAAAACTTCTTTGCCCAGTATTGTAATCAAATATTTCTGGTTTGGTGCTTTTGGTGCATGAGGGATTGTCCTGTTTACAAGTTTTTCCTCAATTAGCGGTACCAAATATTTATTATAATTTTTAAAGTGATTCGACATTTTGAGATTTTTAAAAATCTCTTCCCTCGATCTTTGCAAAACACAATATTTCAAAACACTAATATGCTTCGGAGCAAGATTTTCTGCATAAAGTGCCAAGTTAAAAAGAGGGTGTGGAAAGAAAGATGTTTTAAAATAACTTCTTTCATCATCGGTTTCAAAAACGGGCGCCGGAGAACCGTTGTCTTTCAAAGCTTTTATAATTGTAGGAATTCCAGTCGCTCTCCCCTCGGTAAGATGCAGTTCTTTTAGAAGTTCACCAATTCTTCTGTTTCTGTATTTACGTACATCAAACTTGTTATTCTTAAGTTTCTCTTTATCGAGTGGAGGGAGCGGACCGGGAAAACTAATAATATCTAAATGAGTTGGATAAATACGAACTTCAATAGTTGAATCATTATCATAACCGCGATGGTAAACAGCATTACAAAGAGCTTCCTCCAAAGCGTCATAAGGATAATTAAAAAATCTATCGGCTTCAGCTCGCTGTTCATACTTAACAATCTTTTCTTTTACAACCATATCTTTTAGATACTCAAGTGCGCTATTAAGCTGCCGGTGCAATCCCCCGGTAAATATTTTCTCGGTGTAATTTGAACCGGCTTCATCACTAAAAGTAATAATTTCTATTTTAGCCGATGGGAAAACACTTTGAGGTTGTTTCCCAAAGAAAAGAAGTCCAACATTTTTAGGCAATAAGAACTCATCCGGTCCTTCAGCAATATTCATACTTCTTGCAATTTCATTGATAGATAGATTAGGAATTTCACTTTCGAGTTCGCTATTAACTTCATTAAGAAATGTTTTTATTGTTGATAAATCAAGATCAGATAATTGAAAAGAATGGTTGACTTGGTCATCAAATGGTATCTGATTAGCCATAGATATAAGTTCATGCTCTTCTTCAGCAGTTGGTTTAACAGTCGAAGAAAATTTCCTGATGAAATAAAAATATCTAGGTTTTTTACCTAAGGATTCCGGGCATTTATAGGGACGTGTACTTCCACCAGGACACCAAAGAACAAGTATTTTTTTACCTTTGAAATTGATTGGTTCAACAATAGGAAAATAGTTCGGAATAATTTTTCTGCATAATTGGTTGAGTTCGTTCTGGATTGCATCTATTTGGTTTAGTTCGAGACCTTTAGGCGGTAATGCCGGTTGTCCATTTTTTTCTTCAACACCAAGAATAACATACCCGCCACTCCAATTATTAAAATCGTTGGCAAAAGCACATATTGTTTTTAATGTTCTTTCAGGATTCCATCCTTTACGGAATTCAATACGTTCCCATTCAACCGTTTTACCATTAATTAATTCATTAATATTTATGGGTAAAGCCATTATTCCATTACCTTTTTTTCAAGTTCAAGTGTTTCTTTTTCGAGTTTTAAGATATCCGCTTTAATTTTTTCCGATGGTCTCAAGGGTTTAAATTCATAGAAATATTTTGTGAAGTTAATTTCATAACCGGTTTTGGTTTTTGTTTCGTCAATCCGGGAATTAGGTAAATGTGGTTTTACTTCACGCTGAAAGTATTCTTCAATTGTTTGCGGAACAAGTTTTTTATGTTCGTCATATTTAAGGAATGGAATATTTTCATAATCACGTAAATTGGTATCGGGTTTTGGATTACCTTTTTTATCTTTTACTATATTTCCTTCTTTATCTTTAAGAGGGTGTTCAACGGTTATACGCCAATAGCCAAAAAATTTATTGGGATAGATTTTGCAGAATTCGTTTTCCACAAAGTCGCCGTAAAGTTTTGTAATAAAGCCGATACCTTTTTCTTCACCGTTTTCATTTATTTCTTTCCTCTTATTGCCAAGACTTCTTGTCATTTTTTTCCAGAAACGGTTTTCATTTAGTTTGCCTTGTTGAATTAATTCTTCATCTTTTTTGCCCGTTGCATTTATAAGCTGAATTTTACCTTTCCGTTCAGGGCTTTTATGATTGGTCAAAATCCATATATAAGTAGAAATGCCGGTATTATAAAAAAGTTGATCGGGCAGAGCAATAATAGCTTCGAGCCAATCGTTTTCAATAATCCATTTGCGGATATTACTTTCACCGCTTCCGGCTTGTCCTGTAAACAAAGGCGAACCGTTAAAGACAATAGCTATACGGCTACCATCCGCTTTCATTTTAGATAACAAATGTTGAAGGAATAAAAGTGAGCCGTCATTGATACGGGGAAGTCCTGCACCGAAACGACCGGCAAAACCTTGGTCTTCAAATTCATCTTTAATAACTTTTTGTGCTTTTTTCCAGTCAACACCGAATGGTGGATTTGTGAGCATATAATCGAAGTATTCACCCTTTAGGTTATCGGTTGTAAAAGTATTACCGAATTTTATGTTTGAGGGATTTTCTCCTTTTATGAGCATATCGGATTTACAAATGGCATAAGATTCGGAATTTAATTCTTGTCCGAATACTTCAAGTTTTGCTTGAGGATTTAAATTATTGAGATGTGTCTCGGCAACTGAAAGCATACCACCGGTTCCGCAGGCGGGATCATAAAGAGTTTTAACTATGCCTTCTTTAGTAAGAATATCGTTATCAGAAACAAACAAAACATTAACCATTAGTCTAATAACTTCTCTCGGTGTAAAATGTTCTCCTGCAGTTTCATTAGAAAGTTCAGCAAACTTGCGGATAAGTTCTTCAAAGATATAGCCCATCTCCATAGTACTGGCAAAACTAAAATCAATATCGGCAAAAGCAGAAACGATAAGAAAAAGTATATCGGTATTTGGTTTATCAAGAATTTTAATTTGTTCTTCAAAATTAAAATACTCGATTATCTCTCTTGCACTAACGGAGAACCCGTTAATATAATTTCTTAGATTTGCTGCAATATTATCCGGATCGGCTTTAAGTTTTTCAAAATCGTACTTACTATGATTGTGAAAATTTTGTCCGGCAATTTTATTAAGAGTAATATCTCTTGGTGCTTCAGATAGGCTATCAAGTTTAGGAAGATAGTCTAATACTTTTTGTTTAGTCGGGGATAAAACACTATCTAATCTACGGAGTACAGTCATTGGCAGAATTACCTTACCATAGTCGGATTGTTTATAATCGCCACGAAGTAAGTCTGCTACCTTCCAGATAAGGTTGGCTTTTTCTTTGAAATTTACCATTGGCACCCAAAAAAATGAAAATAAAAACTAACAAAGTTTAAATTCTTAAAATATTTTCTAAAAAACAAAAGGAATATTGTCAATGATCAATAATCATAAAATTATAGCTAATGAAGTATGGGAATGTAACCGGTAACTACTTCTTGTATCTATAAACTATTTTTATAATTTAAAAGGCGAGTCCACTCCGAAAAGGCATTTTTCAACAAAAGGGCAAAATTGGTATTTTCGGAATAATATATTTTTTGTTCGTTTTGTTGTGAAAAACGTTTCATAGATAAATATATTACATGACGATCACATAAAGAAATTAGACTGAATTTCCTTAATTAAATTATACTGCTCAAGTTCTTAGGAATAAAGATTCAGTAAAAAAGTGTTATAACCGGCGCTATTGTTTTTCGGCTTTACGCTGCGCTTTTACATCTTGAATATCCTTACGGATTTCTTGTAAGGTTTTTCTTAAATCGCTCAACCCCTTTCGCAGCCTTGTACCGGCAATAGCTTGCCCTCTATCATAGAATTTTTCAAAATCTCCTTCAAGATTTTTTACAGTTTGTAACAATTCTTCATACTTGTTCATATATTATACCTCCTATAAAAATTAAATAAAAATTGTTATTTAGAATTTTCAAGAACGATCTCAGCAATATCTTTAACGGCAACATCATCGGTTTTATCAAAATGTTTGACGCCGTCGCTTAGCATAGTCATACAAAAAGGGCAAGCGGAAGCAATTGTACCGACATTAGTTTTCAACGCTTCTTCGGTACGAACTACATTAATACTTTCCCCTTCCTCATCTTCTAGAAACATCCGTCCTCCGCCGGCACCGCAGCACATTCCTTTACTTTTATTCCGCTCCATCTCTTTTAATTGTAAACCTTTTATTTTTTTCAACGAATTTCGAGGTGAATCATAAACATGATTATACCTACCGAGATAGCAAGAATCATGATAAGTTAATTGAATGTTACTGTTACTATTTTTTAATTCTATTTTCCCCACATTAAGTAAACTCTCAATCATCTGAGTGTGATGAATTACTTCATAGTTACCTCCAAATTGTTTATATTCATTTTTAAGTGAATTAAAACAATGCGGGCATGCAGTAACTATTTTCTTAACACCGTAATTATTTAATGTTTCAATATTTTCTTTCATCATCATCTGGGCAAGATATTCATTACCCAACCTTCTGGCAACATCACCGTTACATTTTTCCTCAGTTCCAAGAATCCTGAAATCGATTTTAGCTTTTTGCATTAGAGTAGCAAAAGCCTGAGTAACTTTTTTATAACGGTTATCGAAAGAACCGGCGCAACCGACCCAAAATAAAATCTCGCCATCCGAATCTTCCGCCAAGGTTTTGATATTCATACCTTCTGCCCATTGAGCACGATCCTGTTTATTAAATGCCCACGGTGTGAAGTTTGTTTCTATACTTTTAAAAACCGCGTTCAAATTATTCGGAAATTCAGCTTCAGTTAAAACGAGGTCCCTTCGCATATCAATAATTGAATCCAAATGCTCAATCATAACAGGGCACTCTTGAACGCATGCCATGCAGGTTGTACACTGCCATAATTCTTTATCACTAATATAATTATGCACCAGCACTTTTGTTAATACCTTATTTCCGGTCTCACCGTCTAAAATTAATGGTGCTTTTTCAATGGTTCTTTTGCGAATATCAACCATTATTTTTCTCGGTGATAATGATTTTCCGGCAGTTGCCGCAGGGCAAACCGCAGTACATCTACCGCATTCGGTACATGTGTATCCATCTAATATCTGTTTCCACGAAAAGTTGTCGATATCGGCAGCACCAAATACTTCAATACTTTCATCTTCAAGATCAATCGGTTTTAAAGTATTTCTTATTGAATCGATGTTTGCAAAATAAGTATTCGGAATGGAAGTTAATATATGGAGATGTTTTGAGTAAGGTAAATAATTTAAAAATCCTAGAACAACTGTGACATGCATCCACCAAAAAATTTCAAAATAAGTAGAAGCTTGTTGGACTCCACCATGATAAATTATCGGACTTAACCAAGCAGTAATAGGCCTTACTCCATAGTGACTCAAAATAAAATTATGTTCAGCTATTAAAGAAATATTTTCACCGAACATTGCAATAACAACCAACATGATCATAATCAAAATGAATGCTGCATCAAGCTGCCCTGATCTCTCAACTTTCAAACGCGGAACTTTTTGTACGAATCTTCGATAAAGAGCAAATAGACATGCAATAAATACCAATAAACCGAATATATCCTGCACAAACGTTACGAGTGAATAAAAAACGCCCGTTCCTGCTAAAGTAAATGGGGAATAAAATCCTTGTATTAATGCTTCCGAAACAGCAAACAAAAACAACATGAACCCCCAGAATATCAGGAAATGCAAAGTACCGGCTACAGGGTCTCTTAATAATTTTGATTGTCCGAAAACTATTTTGAGAACTCTTTGTATTCTCTTTAGAGGTTGATCAAATCTGTAATCTTTTTTCTTTGCTACAAGCATGTATTTGATTAATTTTCGACAACTCCATGTAAACAAACCAATAGCAAATACAAAGAAAAATATAAAAATTATATTTTTCAGTTCCATAATAGTATGAAATATTAGTAGTTAAAAACGGATAAGCCAACTAAGAAAAGTTAAAACAATTTTCTAAAATTCATTAATAATTGAAATCAATGAGATTTTATTTCATATTATACTTTTTCGTAACAGACTTATTTATGATTTACTTGATTTCGTAAAAATCCAAAATAGATACCGGCAGCGATAAACACCTTAAAGAGCATCCAAACAAGAAATACAACTGCACCGGATATTAATGCCTCTTTAATATCATGAATATAAACCATACTTAAATACAATGAGCCTAATAAAAGGATTAATAGATTGCCAATTAACATCGACAAAACAATTCCGGTATAACTTTTATATTTTTCAATCAGATAACCTGTAACAAAAGCAGCTATTGGGAAAGATAGCAAATACCCGCCTGTCGGTCCGAATAATCTGGCAAAACCTATTGAAAGATCAGGAATTTGAGCGAACACCGGCAAACCGGTAAAACCTAAAAATAAATATATTATTTGACTTAATGCACCTCTTTTGGCTCCTAAGAAAGCACCTGCAAAAAGGACCATCATTGTCTGTAAAGTAAAAGGTACAGGTTTTACAGGAATCGTAATTTGGGCAGCTATTGCCGTTAAAAAAGAAAAAGATAAAATCCAGAAAACCTGAGATGCATTAATTACATTTAATAAGTTTAAAAATTTACTATCGGAAACATTCTCTTTAATTGGCATCATTATCCTCATAATAGATAATTATTAAAAAATTTTTCTGTTTTATTTAAAAGCATATCAAATTTGGGATTGGTTCCTTCGAAAGGGTGTTTGATATCAAATGTATGTCCGGTTGAAGGTATTTTAAAAATTTCCGTCATGTCTTTATTGGACCATTCATAAAGTTGCTCAGCCTCTTCAATAGGAACAGTAAAGTCCTGCTCACCTTGTGCTATTAACAAAGGTCTGTTTAATCTTTTAATTGCTTTTTCAATATTTAGGGAATTATCTTTATTTTTTTCAATATCTTCCAGTAATGAAACGTTTAATCGCATTTTTTGTTGCGTTCTAGTATTAAACACTTCGAAATAACCTTTATCTCTCCACTCTTTTTTTTGACGTTCCAAATACCTGTCTAATTTTGAAATTGAAGCCCAAAGTGC
>CAJXGP010000089.1 GCA_913053915.1 uncultured Ignavibacteriales bacterium
GGCTTTGACGGCCATCCTTTGCGCAAGGATTTCCCCACTCCCGGTTATATTAAAAAAGCGGCTATAAAATCGATAAATGATAATTTTACTAAATATACACCAAACGAAGGTTATCCTGATTTAATAAAAGCAATAATAAATAAATTTTTTCATGACAACAGCTTAAGGTTTAACCCGGAGAATATTATTGTATCAAGTGGGGCAAAACACTCTCTTTTCAACCTATTAATGGCAGTTTGCAATCCTGGAGATGAAGTTATTTTTCAATCTCCATATTGGGTTAGTTATCCTCAGATGGTAAAGGTTGCACAAGCAAAATCAGTGATTATCGATGCGGGAGTTGATCAACATTACAAAATTACTCCCGAACAATTGGAAAAAGCCATCACACTAAAAACCAAAGTATTTTTACTTAATACTCCTTCTAATCCTACCGGAGCAGTTTACAGTAAAGACGAAATTTTAGCAATTGGAAAAGTTCTTGAAGATAAAGATATTATTGTAATTTCGGATGAGATATACGAAAAAATAATATTCGACGATGAAAAACATTTTAGTATTGGAACCATAGAACCATTAAAAGATAGAACTATTACAGTGAACGGAGTTAGTAAGGCTTATGCGATGACGGGTTGGAGAATAGGATATGCAGGCGGTAATAAAGATATAATAAAACTTGCAAGAAATCTCCAAAGTCATTCTACTTCCAATGCTTCTTCCATTTCTCAGGCTGCTGCCGTCGCAGCCCTAAATGGTCCAAGCGACGAAATTGAGCAGATGGTCGAAAAGTTTAAAGAAAGAAGGGAATTTATCGTTTCTGCATTAAACGGTATAAAGGGGATTAAATGCCCCAAACCAAAAGGCGCTTTTTATGTATTCTATGACGTAAGCTCATTTTATGGGAAGAAAATGAATGGTGTAACCATTGAAAATTCCACAGATTTTTGCAATTTTATTTTGGAAGAAAAAAATGTTGGTTTGGTACCGGGCATAGCTTTTGGAAATGACAACTGCGTAAGAATGTCGTACGCCTGTTCGCTGGAACAATTGGGAAAAGGAGTAGAAAGGATTCAAGAAGGACTCTCTCAGCTCACGTAATCTTCTAATAAAATATTATTTGCTTGGTAAACTTTGAAAACCGGTAAGATTTTTAGTGAAGATATTATCGGTTTTTTATTTTAATTTTTTATATACAATTGTAATGCTTTTTCTATTTTTTCAGTAGGCATTGTTTGTTCTGTCCACAAATCAAATGATTTCGCTGCTTGAAGTACTAACATCTTTATCCCATTAATCGTAAGGGCACCCTGTTTTGATGCAATCTTTAATAACTTTGTCTCGGTTGGATTGTAAACTAAATCAAAAATAATTTGATTCTCGTTAAATGATTTATTTATTTCGGTTAGAGTATCATCTATATCGGGGTACATACCGATTGAAGTAGCATTAATTATTAACTTTGAGTTTTCTAATACTTCCACAAGTACAGGCGGAAATAACTCAAATGTATTGAACGAATCAAATTTCATTTTTTCAGAGAAATATTCTCTTAAGCTTTCTGCACGCTGTAATGTCCTATTTATTAGGTTTATAACCTTAGGTTTAAAATGACGTATCAGAGTATAGATAACTGCACGCGCAGACCCACCGGCTCCAACAACTGTGATTACTTCACCATTAATTTCTTCATTATACGGAATAAGAGTTTCAAAAACACCGTTTACATCGGTATTATATCCTGTTAATTTGCCATGATCATTAACTATAGTGTTCACAGACCCTATGATGGAAGCTTCTTCAGAAATTTCGTTTAGGAATTGAATAATACTTTCTTTATGTGGAATTGTGATATTAAATCCAAGAATGTCTAGAGCTTTCATTCCCCGTAAAGCATTTCTCAAGTCGGATGCCGGAACATCAAAAGGTAAATAAATACAATCAAAGCCCAATAGTTCAGCCGTTAAATTGTGAATATAGGGGCTATAAGAATGTTTTATCGGATGCCCGATAAGTCCCAAAATTTTAGTATTTATATGATTTAGGTCTTTCATGTGTTTATATTTCCAATTATACTATTATCCATAATAAAGTTCAACCTATTAAATATTTATTCCGTGGGGTATGATTGATTCTAGTATAAAAATTAACTTCTTCCATACAGTCATTCTATCAATATTTATATTAATCTTCTTTCAATATACCTTGACCTGGTGTAATAAAAAAAAATTACACCGGGCAGGCGCAAAAAACAAAAATATTGTTGAGAATAATATACATCCATACATATTTCCTTTTGATAAATATAATCATTTTCTTCCCGTAAAAGGCAGGGGACAGTTGTGTGTCTGCTTGTGCAATTATGGACGTTTCAAATTATCATTTAATAGCCGGCTGCAAACTCAAAATTTTAAATTTATTCACATTACCGGGAAGTTGACGTTAAACAATGTATTATAAATATACGTATATTACATTTTAATAAAATTTTTTATCTTATAAAAGATAAAAGTATTTTTATTTATGATAACGTCCTATAAAAAATAATTTTTATAACTCAATAATATTTTTGCTCACGGAAAAACAATGCGACGGATTTTATTATTCACAGCCTTTCTCTCACTATCAGCTTTTGCATTGGCACAACATTTAGGACCTCGCGTTGCCGTAAATAAGCTCGAATATGTATTGGGAACTGAAAGCAATGCCGAAATTGACACCGTTAATTTTATAATTTCAAATGCCGGCGATATGTTGTTAAAAATTAAAGGGATTAAATCTTCTTGCAAATGTTTAACTTACAGTTTGGAGAAAAAGCAACTTGCTGCGGGAGAAGGAGCAAAATTGGATGTATATTATAAAAACTCTTCAAAACATAGCCGGTATAAAAGAGAAGAATATTTATACGTAAAGACAAATGATCCGGTTAATCCCGAATTAAGATTAGTAGTGAAATTCAAAAAATCACCCGTCCTTAAATCACATACTCAATAATGTTGAATAATTCTTGTTGTGGAAAATGTTTCCCAAAATAAAATGAGAAACCCTCTTTCAGAAATCTTTTTTGTCCTTGTCACTAGATGAAACAACGATTGCCGCAATAGGGATGTTTTTATGAGAAGGTAATTCCTTTATCTTTTTTACTAATTGAATGTTACTTTATTTTTATTATTTTTTATTATTTTTTATTTTGTTTTTTATATAAAACCCTATAATAATAATTATAATTAATAGAATTGCAAATAGTACCAAATGTCGATGGATACTCTTCAGAAAAATTTCCCATTTTTCTCCGAAGAAATATCCAATTGAAATAAAAGTAGAAGCCCAAATAAAAGCGCCGGTATAAGCAAACAAAGCAAACTCCCACATTCGTAACTTGGATGTTCCGGCAAGAATTGCAACGATGTGTCTAACTCCGGGTATAAAGTAACCTATTAATAAAGCCCACCCCCCGATTTTTTCAAACCAGTTATGGGCTTTTTCTAATCTTTCTTCAGTGATATGTATGAGATGACCATATTTTATTAATGCATAATACCCGAAAGTACTCCCTATTGCATAGCTGATTGAGATTCCTATTATACTTCCAAAATAGGCTGCTGAAAATGCCGGTAGTAAATTAAGATCTCCCTTATACACTAGGTATCCGGTTAAAGCCATGAGTGTTTCATCGGGGATTGGGATTCCTACTATTCCCAGAACTAATAGTGCGAAAATCCCAAAATAACCATAGTGAGTGATCCAAATTTGAAGCGTTTCCATTGAAATAAAATATTTTTTTCTTAAAGTGAATTAGAAATACTGAATTAATATAATAAAAGATATTGCAAATGGATTTACAATTAATTTAATCGAAAAATCATAAATATTTCGGAGTTCTGCATCAACTTTAATATATTAATGAATAATAAAATACTTTTTCTTAATTACAGTAATGGAAAAATTATGAAACATTTGTTATATCTAGTATTAATTTTAGTTTTAACTTTTATAGTTGGATGTAAAAAATCAGCATCTCCAAATCAAAGATTGAATAAACTTCCCGTGGGGATGCATGCAGTAAAACTTCTCGATAGGATAGATGCTTCAAGTTATTCATATCTTGAAGTTTCTGAAAATGGGAATGATTATTGGATTGCGGCTCCAAAGATTCAGGCTAATATAGGGGATACGCTTTATTATATACAATCGATGGAAATGAAAAATTTTCATAGCCAAAAATTGAATCGTACGTTTGATAGGATTTTGTTTGTGCAAAATATTTCTAAAAATCCTTCTTCCTCGCAGTTTTTGATTTCGGCAATACATTCAGGTGTAAATAGTGAACCGGAAGAGAATATAAAAATTAAACCTGTAAAAGGAGGTTTAACTATTGCACAGGTTTATTCTGAAAAAGACAAATTAGCCGGGAAAGAAATAACCGTACGTGGAAAAATTATTAAATTTAATGCAAACATAATGAAAAGAAATTGGATTCATATACAAGATGGAACTAGTTCGAATGATAACTATGATTTACTCGTAACTAGTACTGAACAGGCAGAGGTAGGGCAAGTTATTTTGGTAACAGGAAAGGTTGAAATAAATAAAGATTTTGGTGCAGGATATAGATATTCTGTTTTGATAGCAAATGCAAAAATTAAAATTGAGTAATTATCGATAAATACTTAGAAATTTAAAATATTAAAATTCCATAAGAAGCGATGAAATTGAATTTATGATTTCAAAAGTTTAATGAAAAGTATGTAAGTATTTATAAATAAAAACTTATAATCATTTAAGTTTTAGAATTAAAAGAAGATACATTTCTTAAAGATAAATAGAATAAAAATTTTTATGTTCTTTTACTATTTTTCATTTACCCGATAAAAATTGTATAGAACCGTTTTAAATAACTAATCCGTAATCAAATAACTTTCAAAAATTTTAGACGTAGGTTTTCAAAAAATTATTATTTGATCAAGTATTGATAATCCGGTATTTTAACTTGTATTCCATGGTAAGGACCTCGAAGATCACTCCATTGGTCTCCCACATCGCCTATTATATGATATCCTTTATGTGTTAGTTCAATTCGTACCCTTGATTTATAATCTAGAGCAGTCATTTTAAACTCAGATGGAGTTCTAGTTATTAACGTGTCGAACGAAACATAACCTACATTTTTTAAATTTTTTAACGTTGCATTATAATGATAATCCCTTCTTCCGGTAAGAAAAATTATTTTTACATTCCTTTTCACTAAGTAATTATATAATTTTTTTACTTGAGGAATAGCCGGCAACTTTGCACTTTCAACCCATTTACCCCATAAACTTCTGACATAACCGAATCCACCTGCCTTATCAAATTCATAATTAGATAACGTAGTTTCATCAATATCAAAAACAACGGCATCATTCTTTTTTATCGTTAGTTTATTAAATTGATCTTCGGCATTTTTAACGACCTTATTTAAATCTTTATTGTATTGTCCTGATGAATGATATTCAATCACTCTGTCTTTCGCGATAGAGAGATTAACTAGTTGGGGGGTACATGATTGTAATAAAGTAACTGTTATTAAAAGAAAAATATACCCGTAAAATTTATTGAAACTTTTCATGTATATTATACCTCGTTCATTATTCATCTACTAAAATAAAAATAATATTAATAATGTCAATTTTTAAAACGAAAAATATCTTTTTGCCGGTTTGCGAACGCTCAAGATATTTTTTATGAGTCTCTTCAAAAAGGTATCTTTCCAGTGAAAAGGTTTTGATTTTTGTTAATATTCACAATTCGAAAATTATAGAATTACCTTTGTGAATATGCCTCGTTTCATAAAATAATACTTTTATTTGATATTTGCTTTTACTAATTTCCCTATTGAAATCATTCCCAATGAAAAATTTTTATCTTTGAAATTTACGGTAAAATATTGAACGCTGTTAAAAACGTTTTGGAAAATATTAAAAACTTTTTAGATATTCCTCTGGAATTCGGGAATATCCATATAACGTTATGGTCGATTATATACCTTACCGTATTGATGATCATTTTATTCTATGCTACAACCAAAATCAAAAAATGGATTGTTTATCAACTGTTGGCGAAAAGTAAAATAGATATCGGTGTTCGTATAGCATTCGGTACCATATTCAGATATGCAATATTAATTATTGGATTCATTATAATTTTACAAACAGTAGGTATTGACCTTAGCGCACTTACAATTCTTGCCGGTGCCTTGGGTATTGGTATTGGTTTTGGTTTACAGAATATAACGAATAATTTTGTAAGTGGTATAATTATCTTATTTGAACGACCGATTAAGGTCGGGGATAGAATCCAGGTAGACGAAGTTTATGGAGATGTTGTAAATATTTCAATGCGTTCAACAACTATAGTTACAAACGATAATATTGCAATAATAGTACCTAATTCTGAATTTATTTCTTCAAAAGTAATTAATTGGAGCTATACCGACAGAAATGTCAGATTCACTATTCCGGTGGGTGTTTCTTACAATAATGATCCGCAAATTGTAAAAAAATTACTTCTCACTGTTGCCGATAATAACCCGGGAGTATTAAAAAATCCCAAGTCTGAAGTTTTGTTCGATGCATTTGCCGATAGCTCCTTGAATTTTAATTTAAGAGTTTGGACCAGAGAATTTATAAACCGACCGCTCGTTTTAAAGAGCCGACTTTATTTCGAAATTTAAAGAGTATAATATTGAAATACCTTTTCCACAAAGAGACATACATATTAAAAATAATTAACTAAAAATGTAAGTTTTTAAACTAAAATTTACTATATATTTTTGAGAGGGAAACGAATGAAAACTAAAATCACATTATTCATGATATTGATAATCCTTTTTACAATATTTGTTACTCAGAATGCAAAAGTTATCATAATAAACGTTTTCTTTTGGCAATTTCCAATGTCTGCTGTTGTATTAATCTCAGTAAGCGGGTTTGTCGGACTTCTTTTAGGATTTTTACTTTCAAAAATTTTCAGCTATCAAAGTAAAAAGAAGGATGATAAAGTATCTGAAATAAAAGCAACCGAGCCAAATAAAGAAGAAACAGATAAAAAAACGGATTCATAGATATTATGTTTAATAAATGAGTCTACTCTAAAAAGGTATTTTTCTAACGAAAAAACTTTAATTTTTATTAATATTAATAATTCGTAAACTTGGAAATAACCTTTTTAGATACGCCTCATAGATATAATATACGCATTTGTAAACAGTGGGCATATCAAGTTTATCTAATTCATCTTAAATAGGAAAAGTACGATATTCAAATTTTTTCAAAATTAATGAAAATTTTTGAAATTTAGTAGTTAACTCTACAATGCAAGATAGCTGTTTCGAAGGATTT
>CAJXGP010000090.1 GCA_913053915.1 uncultured Ignavibacteriales bacterium
AAGAAGCAGCGGTAAGTAGATTAGGGGAATTGGCATCAAGTTATTTGTTCAGGGATTTATTAAAATTTGAAGGAATTAAAAAATCGAGTTTATTAAAAAATTTATTAATATCTTTGGCTTTACAGCTTGGTAATGAAGTAACTTATAACGAGTTAGCCTCAAAGCTCGGAGTAAGCAGTTTAACAATTCAAAAATATATAGACTTATTAGAGCAGAGTTTTGTAATTTTCAAGTTAAATTCTTTTTCGCGGAATATTCGTAAGGAATTAACAAAGGCATTTAAAATTTATTTTTATGATAACGGATTAAGAAATGCACTTATCAACAATTTTAATCTTATTTCATTAAGGAACGATGCCGGCGCTTTATGGGAAAATTTTTGCATTTCCGAAAGGATTAAAGCCAATTCTTACAATAATAGAAGTGTAAACAGTTACTTTTGGCGGACTTATGACCAAAAGGAAATCGATTATATTGAAGAAACCTCAGGAAAAATAACAGGCTACGAAATGAAATATTCTGAAAAACAAAAACTCAAAGTGCCTAAAGGTTTTTCCGAGGCTTATGATGCCGATGTTTACAAAATAGATAAAAGCAACTATTGGAAATTTTTTGAACTTTTGGTGTAAATGATTGAAAAACAAGTATCTTAAAGGTAACACTAATCTATATATTTCAAAATACAAAAAGTTTATATAAATATGTTAAATCGGCTTTTACCTCAATTCCCGGGGAAAAATAGTTATTCATCGATGAAATTCAAGAGATCTCAAATTGAGAGAAAGCGGTTTTATCTATTCTTACAGAAAATCTATCCGATATAATTATAACCGGTTCAAACGTACATTTGCTCCCGTTGGAATTGGCAACATATCTCAGCGGAGGTTATGTTGAAAATACTAATTTAACCGTTAACATTTTCGGAGTTCCTTCTATTTCCAAACAAAGACAAAGCATCTACCAAAGATAACTTCAATAGTTTTTTTCGCTTTTACGTTATGTTGTCCGGTATTTATTTATTTAATGAAAGCAACGCCGTATATAATTATCTGAATTCCATAATTAATACGGTTTTGCTTAAAGATGTAATTAAAAGAAATAATATTCGTGATGTTCAGCTTTTGGAAAAGCTTGTTTTTTATTTAATGGATAATTGTGGAAATATTACTACTGCAAAAAGTATTTCAAATTATTTCAAATCACAAAAAGTAAGAGTCTCTGTCGATACAATTCAAAATTATATTCATCATCTTGAAAGTACGTTCCTATTTTATCGAGTACCGAGATTCGATATTAAAGGGAAAAAACATCTTGAATATTTCGATAAACTATATATGGGAGATATCGGATTACGGAATGGCTTTATTGGTTATAAGGATAAAGATATTTCCGGTATATTGGAAAATATTGTATTGCTTGAAATGAAAAAACGAAATTACAATCGGTGTGTTAAATGGTAATGAGATAGACTTCATTGCCGAAAAGCAGAGTGAAAGATTATATATCCAAGTATGCAGAAACTTAGAAGAAGATAAGACTATCAAAAGGGGATTTGGTAATCTTGAAAAAATCTCTGATAATTATAAAAAAATTGTTTTATCAATGGATAAATATTTTCCAGCAGATTACAATGGTATCGAATACAAATTTTTATCCGATTTTTTATTGAAAATTTAGAACTACTGTTTTGCAATATGCAAAGTTAATTAAATTACGTGCCGAAAAAGGTGAGCTTAGTGACAGGACCCAATCTTCAAGGTTTTTTTTGGATTGAAATTGATATTATTTGAAACACAAATGACGAGAAATAGTCCTCGCCGCCTAAGTAAAGAAATGCGAAGAAGAACAAAAGTAATAAGGGCATTTGAAAATAGAAAGAGCCTTGAAAGAATTATTTATCTCACTGCAAATTTTATAAATCAATTACTTGGTAATGTCTCTTTTTCTTATAACTTAACTTTTACACAATTTTAGGTGCGTTATCAAAATTTAGCAACATATTCATCCTTTTTTTTTAATGTAATTGATAGTCATTAAAAAACTTGTTGAAGTTCAATAAAAAAAAGTTCAACCGTTCAACTTAAAATAAAGTTATTTAATTTTCAAATCATTTTTATTTGATATCTTATTGGCAATAACAAATCCCAAGCCTGTAAAAACAAAAATTGAAAAAGCAACATAAAACCCTTTATTTGTGGCATCTTTAAGCATCAAGCCGATGCCCAGTCCTAAACCGAATGCAATTAAAATAATTCCTATTTTCATCAACCGGAACGGATCTCTTTTATGTTCAAAAAATTCCTTAATTGATTCAGTACTCAATCCTTTGTCT
Organism: uncultured Ignavibacteriales bacterium; assembly: GCA_913053915.1. The sequence continues at coordinate 2,333 of CAJXGP010000090.1, forward strand.
ATTAACAATTGCCTTTCTCTCGAACGGAAATAGTAAAAAGTTACTAAAACTAAACCTGTTACAAGTATGAATATTATTGGTATAAATACACCTATTATACTTACACTTTCATTCATTTGGCTCTCCTAAATTTTTTTTTAATTTTATGGTTAAATCCAGCTTAAGAAAATTACAGGTAATGATTATTTAAATTTTTCAAATTTATTATTGCAAATAAAAATTATATGTAATTTAATAAACGGCTTTTAATACTTATGACAATAAAATTTACAATCAGGTTACATATCAAATAAAATATAAATGATCCGCTGTAATAATTTTCAAATGAATATAGAACGAAACTGAAAAAGGCTCTATTCATTTAAAACATGGTTAATGATATTTTGTTAATTAGCAGTAAAAATTTTTGAACGATGATTATGCAATGATATTTAAATTCGAATGTCGGTTTCAAACTTCAATCGGATTAGGTATCTATTGTTTTCCATGAAAATATTTTTTTATGCAAAGTAAGTCTTTTATAAATTAATGCTAAAAATAATGAGTCTCGATTGGAAAAGTATTCTCTGAGTAAATAAATTTTGGTTTTGTCGGTAATCATTATTCAAAAATCGGGGAAAGACTTTTTTAGATTACTCCCATAATATTTTTGTAACCTTTTATGTAATTAATATGTCATAAGAAGTAAATGGAAAAACCGACTGATCAAGAGATAATAGAATCCGTTAAGAAGGGTAATCAATCTGATTATTCTTTATTAATTGACAGATATAAAAATAAAGCTTTTCCATTATTGGTGAGGATGTTGAAAAATGAATTGGAAGCCGAAGAGGTTTTGCAAGACTGCTTTTTGAAGGCTTATAACTCTTTGAAAGATTTCAGGTATGAGGCAAAGTTTTCAACTTGGTTCTATAAAATAGTTTACAATACTGCTTTGAGTAAACTTTCCGCAAAGAAAAGAAAAATCGAATCCGGAATGTTATCGATTGACGATCAATTACACCTTGAGAGTAAAGAAAATTTTAGAATATTGGAACAAAAAGATATTTCAAATTTTGTAAAAAATCTGATAAATCAATTGCCTTCAAAATATGCATCTGTAATTAGTTTGTTCTATCTTGAAAATATGACTTGTAAAGAGATTTCCGGAGTAATGGGGTTATCCGTTACAAACGTTAAAGTTATTTTATATAGAGCTAGAAATGCATTTAAGGACGTAATACTGAAAAACAAATTTGCTGAGGAATTGTTATGAATCTGTTAAACGATGAAATATTAAATAAATATATCGACGGTGAACTAGAGCCTTCAATTATACAAAAGGTAAATGAAATGTTAAAAAGTTCCGAAGAATATCAAAAAAGATTAAAGGCTTTGCAATTAGTACATGAAGGTCTGAAAAATATAACTGGAATTAAAACATCGCCTAACTTTACATTTGTTGTGATGGCAAAAATAAAAAGTAGGATGAAAAAAAAGAAAAATGATATATATTTTATTTATTCAATTACTTCAATTCTTATTTCCATTTGTCTAATAATCACCGGTTTCGTACTCAGTAATATTAATCTTACAACTAAGACTACCTCCCGTTTAACGCATATAATGAATACTTACCTCAATTATATAATCTTTTTTAACGACAAAATGAAGGATATATTAAATCCAAATATTATCTTAATGTTTGGTTCAATAACTACGTTTGGAATTATCATCACGGCTTATTTGTTTTACGAAAATCACAAGCGTACACAAACAGAGCTAAATAAAATCCGTTGATGAGATAGCGGCTTTATTGTCGATATTCTATACATCTGATTAAAAGCGTTCAGTTATTCAAAAGAAATATATTATCCTAAAATCAGAAGTGAAAAAAACGTTGCGTTTTGATCGAGTTGAATTTTTTTATTCATTCCATTTATAGAATTGTCGGTCAAATCTTTGTCTTTTTTTGCCTGTTTAGTGTAATCTTTTTTTATTACACAGGATAAAGAAATTAAGGCGAAATAATATTTTGATATGCTATTGATTAAAATTGTTCTAATTTCTAATTGGTCTAATTACCTAAAAAATGAACAATAAACCAATGGAACAAAAAAAAACAGCTCGCATGGGAATTCTGCGAATAATTTGTTTTATTGATTATTATGAATTGTTATTTGGTTAGAAATTAGAATAATTAGATCAACTCCGTTAGATAATCATAATAAGTTTTTTTTGTTAAAATAATGTATCTAACGGGGATCAATTAGAAATTTAAAAAATGAAATAGTTTAAAAATAATCTCTAATTTCTAAATTTGCAGCTTGCCGCGTTATGGATATTGTGTCATTTATTAATTTTTAAAAAATAAATTGTAATCAACATGTTGATGGAAAGAGAGCTACCGGATTACTATGATGGCAGCCAAAATTTAGCGGGTTCTTGAATGATATAAGCATCTTTTTAGAAGCATGGAATATTATAACCCGAAATTAAATCATTATAACTTAATTCGAACCGTTGAAGAAATGTATGGACCGGCTCTTGAAAATAATAAATCAATCGGTAAAAGATGTTAAAGATTTGTGGAATACTTATGTCCGTTTTATTTATTTTATTATCTTTAAATAAAGAAGAATTTTTTTTTTTTACTTATGATAATATAAGAAAGGAATAAGGATATGCATGTAATAGTTGATTTATGTATAGTACCAATGGGAGTGGGTGTTTCCGTTTCAAAATATATTGCCGAATGTGAAAGAATATTAAATGATGCGGGCTTGAAAACGAAACTGCATGCGTATGGAACAAATATCGAAGGTGATTGGGATATTGTTTTTAATACAATTAAACGATGTCACGAAAGAGTGCACGAAATGGGAGCACCGAGGATAACAACTTCACTAAGATTAGGTACAAGAACTGATCGTTTGCAAACTATGGAGGATAAAATAAAAAGTGTCGAGGCGAAATTAGTTTTATAAAAATCTTGTTTTACCAGGACAATTAAAGGAAAAGAAAAGCCGCAATTCGATGGTAAGAATTAGCAGAGGGTTTTAAGCCGGTTGGTTTTTATAACCTTATATTTTGATGAACTTAAATATTCAAATGAACAATACAAAAAGATTTTCCGGAAGAGTAGAATATTACATAAAATACCGTCCCGGATATCCTGAAGAAATATTAGATTTTTTTAAATCGAATCTAAATTTTAATTCGAATCATATTATTGCGGATATAGGTTCCGGTACCGGCATATTATCCAAATTATTTTTGGATGATGGGAATAAAGTTTTTGGTATAGAACCAAACAGGGAAATGAGAGAAGCAGCCGAAAGTTTGCTTAAAAATTACCATGGATTTGTTAGTGTTAATGGTTCAGCCGAGAAAACAGGATTGAAATCTTCAAGTATAAATTTTGTTACTGCCGGACAATCATTTCACTGGTTTGATATAAAAAAATCAAAGAAGGAATTTTTAAGAATACTAAGACAAGGTGGTTTGGTTATTTTAATCTGGAATTCCCGTAAGATCGATTCCGATGGATTTCTAACCGCTCATGAAGATTTATTGAATAAATTTGCTATTGATTATAAAAAAGTGAACCATAAAAATCTAGACGATAATATCTTTAAAAAATTCTTCTCTGATTATGAAGTTATACATTTTAATAATTATCAAAAATTCAATTTTGATGGATTAAAGGGCCGATTGCTGTCAAGCTCATACATACCGTTGCCGGGCTTTAGAAACTATGGGAGTATGATGAAAGAATTAAAAAGTATTTTCGAGAAATATAATTCAAATGGTTTTATTACATTTAAATATGATACGGAAGTTTACTACGGCAGTTTAAGCTGAATTTTTGTATTTCTGTTTAGTACATTGTCATCAAATTAGTGGGACGTGATGTTTCAAAAAATAAAGGTTGCTTCGGAAAGATTAAAATCTTATACGAATTTAACTCCGATAATGATATCCGGAACTCTTGATAACCTTGCCGGAGCAAATGTATTCTTAAAGTGCGAAAATTATCAAAGAACAGGGGCATTCAAATTTAGGGGTGCCTTTAATGCAATATTACAATTATCCGAAAAAGAAAAAAATAAGGGGGTTATCACTTATTCTTCAGGGAATCATGCTCAAGCAGTTGCACTGGTTTGTAAAATACTTGGGTTGAATGCTACAGTGGTTATGCCGGAAAATGCATCTGAAATAAAAAAAAGTGCGACTGCCGGTTACGGAGCTAATATTATTGAATATGATCCTGATAAAGAAGTGAGAGAAAATGTTGCGGAAAAAATAATTAAAGCGAAAGGATTTACTTTAATACCACCTTATGATCATATCAATATCGTTATTGGGCAAGGGACAGCAACGTTAGAGATGTTGGCGGAACTGAAGAATTTAGATTTACTGTTAGTCCCTTGCGGAGGCGGTGGATTGCTTAACGGCTCGGCTATAGCTGCAAAAGGTAAAACGGTAGGTATTGAACCGGAATTAGCCGATGATGCTGCTAAATCGTTTTATACTAAAAAACTTCACACAGTTATAAATCCTTCGACGATTGCCGATGGGACGAGAACCCCTTCTTTAGGTAAAGTTACTTTTTCATTAGTTCTCAAATACGTCGATGAAATGGTTACCGTAACAGCGCAATCAATAATTGAAGCCGTTAGATTTCTTTTTTACCGGATGAAGTTAGTTTCAGGTGCATTGGGGATTGCCGCTTTGTTGAGTAAGAAGATTATTCCTTCAGGCAGAGTAGGCGTAATTATCAGCGGCGGTAATATAGATGCAAAAACCATGACGTTGATATTAAATCATAAAGTTGATATTAAATCATAAATAGGAATAAATACGAATGGCAGTAAATATTCGAAAGAAAATGTTTCCGTTATATGGATGGATCGGAATTTGTTTAGTGTTGATATTTTGGATATTGAATTGGTCATTAAGCGGTTTGCGAACTCAATGGGGATTTTTTGGACTATGGTTCGGCTATGCAATCTTAGTTGATGCAATTGTTTTTTAT
>CAJXGP010000091.1 GCA_913053915.1 uncultured Ignavibacteriales bacterium
CTAATTGCTTTTGCAACGGCTTCCGACTGAGAATGTACATGAAGTTTCTTATAAATATTGCGGAAATGAAATCTAACAGTTTCCACACTTATATAAAGCGAATCGGCGATAGCTTTAAAGCTATTTCCTTCAACAAGTCCACTTAGGATTTCCTTTTCGCGTGGAGTTAAAAGATTTTGGGGTTTTTTAGAATCAACTTGTTTTTTTTGCTGAAAGAAATCGATTACTTTTCTAGCTATATGCGAACTCATCGGTGCGCCGCCTTTATAAGCTTCTTGAATTGCCTCCAAAAGACGAGCCGGGGGAGTTTTTTTTACCAGGTAACCACATGCGCCGGCACAAATTGCATCAAATACTAAATCGTTCTCTTCGTATACGGTTAATACTAATATTGTTAAATCATCTAATATGGCTTTAGCACGTTTAATACCTTCAATACCGTTCATACCCGGCAATCCTATATCCATCAATAAAACATCAGGATTTAATTTACTCAAATTTTTAAGCATGAATTCACAATTGGAGAAAGCAGCTATACATTTATAGTCGTCTGTTCCCTCTATCAATATTTTTAAACCTTCGCGTATGGCATCATTATCTTCAACAACAATTACACGGATCATAAAAACCTCCTAATTTAACTGCAATATACAAGAATTTAATATATTTATCAGAATTGCAATTATCCTAGAACCAGTATTTAATTATAATATATTACCTATAAAATGAATTGTTGTTCCCTTTCCTATTTTTGACTTAATAAAAAGCTCGCCTCCGATTAATCTTGCTCTTCGCTGAACATTTTCTAATCCATTTCCAGTCGATAATTTAGTTACATCAAAGCCGGAACCATTATCCGTTAAAATCATCTCCAATTTTTTCCCTCTTACAAAAGCATTGAGAGATATTTCGGTGCATCCACTATGTGTAATACAATTGTTTATTCCTTCTTTAAATATTAAATAGAGATGTTGACGATGTTCCATCGAAAGAGATACTTTTTCGAGTGATTTTATATTTTCGGATCTAAATGAAATACTTGTATATGAAGATAGCTCGCTATAAGTATCCCGCAAACGGAGAATGAGATCATAAAGAGAATCTCGTTTGGGATTTACAAGCCATACAATGTCACTCATGCTGTCTATAAGATTCCTCGAATTATTACTTATCATCCTCAAGTTTTTCATTATTTCGCTGTTACTCGATTTTAATTTTTTCGATATTACTTCACTTAAAATCGATATTTCAGTAAGGCTCGATCCAATATTATCATGAAGATCGGCTGCCAATTTTGTTCTGAATCTTTCTATTGCAAGAAGATTTCTAATCCTTGAAGTTATAAAAACAGCAATTATCCCACCGACTACAAGCAATGAGGTTAATATAAACCACCACGTTCTCCAGAAAGGAGGAAGAATTGTAACATTGATTGACGTTCCTATATTATTCCACACTCCATCGTTATTCGAACCGATCACCCTAAACGTATAATCGCCCGGGTCTAAGTTTGTATAAGTAATATACCTCCGATTCCCCGCAAAAATCCAGTGTTTATCAAATCCTTGCATCATATATTTATACTGATTTTTATTGGGAGCCGTAAAATCCAAAGCAGCAAATTCAAAGGAGAATACATTTTGATTATAACTCAATTCTAAATTATGTGTTTCGGTTATTGATTTTTTCAGAGGGGATTTTTTACCGCCTATTTTTACAGATTGATTAAAAATTTGGAAGCCTGTTATAACAATAGGTGGTATATGTTTATTATCTCTCAAACTAGAAGGATAAAAAGCATTAGCTCCGTTAGTTCCGCCAAAGAAGAGTTCGTCATTTTTCCCTTTAAAACTTGCCCCCCAATAAAATTGATTTCCTTGTAAGCCGTCACTTTGAAAGTAATTCCTGAATGTTCCTGTTTTAGGGTTAAATCTAGACAAACCGTTATCGGTACTTGCCCACAAATTTCCGGCATTATCACCTAATATACCATAAACAATATTACTAACTAGTCCATCTTTTGCAAGATAATGAATAAACTTTGCATCTGCACTTTTTTTATTTTCTTGATCAAAAGTAAGTTCGTTTATCCCACCGCCATAAGTACCGAACCATAAATTACCTTCTTTATCATCATAAACTGAAATTATGCGGTTATCACTTAGACTATTGGGATTATCCGAATTATGAAAATATCTTTGAAACTTCAACTTGCCATAGGGAGGTTTTAAAGGTACGGTGGAAAGGTCTATTTTATTCAAACCGTTCCACGTACCTACCCAAAGATTTCCGTTTTTGTCTTCTATTATACAAGATTGAATTTGATTACCACTAATACTGGTAGAATCATCTGGATTATTTATAAAATTATAAAATTTGTTTGTCTTCCTATATAGAATATCCAATCCCAGGCCTGTACCGATCCAAAGTCTTCCATAAGAATCTTCATATATCGACTGTATGATATTATTGCTTAAACTGTGTGGGTTAGAATCATTATGAGTAAAATGCTTAAATATTGCATGCTCAGGATGTTTATCCGAAGATTTAATCATTTTATTTAATCCGCCGCTCCAGGTTCCGACCCATAATTCTCCGGATTTATCGCGATAAATCGATGTAACCGAATTATCGCTTAAGCTGTAAGGATCGTTTTTTATGTGGAGATAATGTGTATAATGGTCGGTTTTACCGTCATATCTATTAAGCCCACCGCCTAATGTTCCAATCCATAAAATCCCGTTTTTATCTTGATAAATAGATCGAACCGTATTATAGCTTAAACTATTAGAATTTGCCGGATTATGTTGAAAATGCATAAATTTCGTTCTTTCTCTATCAAATTTAATTATTCCCCCATCCGCAGTTCCTATCCAAATAAGTCCGGAATTATCTTGATAAAGAGAAAGAACATTAGTATTACTCAATGTGGTTTTGTGGGAGCCGGTACGGCCTAAACTAATAAATTTTTTCAATTTTTTATTAAATTGATATAAGCCTCCACCCGTTGCTACCCAAAGTGTGCCGGTTTTATCTTCTAAAATTGAATTTATCCTTCCATTGTCCAAATTACTGGAAATATCCGCATTACTATAAAATCTTGTGAATTTTTTTTGTTTCCTATCAAATAAATTAAATCCATTGAGAGTACCTACCCAGAAATTTTTTGAATTATCCTCAAGCAATGAAAAAACAACATTATTACTAATGCTGGAAGGATCATCCGGTTTATGGACAAAATGCTCAAACTTTCCTGTTAGATAATTAAATTTATCCAACCCTCCATCGGTACCGACCCACAATACACCCTCATGGTCTTGATAAATATCAAGGACGATATTATCACTTAAACTGGAAGGATTTTTTGAATTATGTATAAAATGTATAAAAGTATTATTTTTTCGATCAAACTTATTTAATCCTCCGCCTTCAGTACCAACCCAAAGATTTCCATACGTATCTTCAAGAATTGTTCTTACGTTATTGCTGCTCAAACTAGTAGAATCGTTAGGATTGTTTTTATAATTAATAAATTTTTCAGTATTTCTATTAAACCTGCTTAAACCTCCGTTATTAGTACCTATCCATAACGTACCGGCTCTATCCTCATAAATTGTCCAAATAAAATTATCGGAAATAGAACTCGAATCATGAGGATCGTTTTTATATACGGTAAACTTATATCCATCATATTTATCGAGCCCATCTTCGGTAGCAAACCAAAGGAAACCTTCTTTATCTTGTAGAATACTATGAATTGTATTTTGAGATAAACCTTTATCACTCATAATATGTTCAAAGTTCATATCTTTCACCTGAGCATATAAAATTGAATCAGATAGAACAACCGGACAAAAAATTATAAATAAGATTAATTCAACAATGAAGATTGACTTGAAATGATTTATATTTATTAATGAATAGCTTGCTTTCATTATCTTCTGATTTTTGAAATAATATTTGGTCTTTTTTTATGTCGTTTCCACCGGATTCAGAATCAAACCCACACCGGTGAAAATTTATTCGTGGCATATTTCCATCGTTTTTTTCAGAAATAGAAATATTTTTGTAATATAATTTTAGACGCAATTCATGAGTATTTTCTAAAAAGGTATTTTTCCGGTGAAAAAGTTTTGAATTTTGTTAATATTCACAATTTGAAAAAATTAGGAACTACCTTTTTAGATACACATCATTCATTAATTTGTGAAAAGGATCAACTAAATCTAAACGCTCATTTTTTGTTCTGCTGTGATTGAACGGAACTAAGTAATTAATTCTATTTTTTCATATTGAATTCTTTAAAATTGTAAATGTAATTCCTAAATGCAATAGGAAAAATCGTATAGGATAAAAATTTGATTTAATAAATGCTATTTGAGATTTTTACTTGAACGTTATAATGGATATATCTCTTATCCCCAATAAAAAGAATCGGAAGACTCTTGTTTAACAATCTAAAACAAGTTGAGCAAATTGCAAATAGTTTGTATGCAATGACCGCTGAAGAAATTGTCGTTAGCCTAAAATCATCACTAAAGTTGAATTTATTAGTTTATCATGGGTGTATTTACGTCGATTCCTTTATCTGTGTAAATCAGTGTTTATCAGATATTAAAGTTTTTTAGTAAAAAATTTACGGAGTCCGGAGTTAAATATGAGATTAATTAAACGGAGGTTCACGATCGTAAGAAATCTCCAGCTTAACATCATCATCTATTTCTTCATCTTCCCATTCATATCTTTTATACGGATCTGATTTTCGAAAAATAAAAGCACAAACAATTCCGGTAAGTGACCCGAACAAATGATACTCCCATGAAATACCATCGTTCTGAGGGATTATACCTATTACTAAACCTCCATATAGAAAAGTAACTATAAGAGCTAAAGCTATTGATCCGGTATCCCTTTTAATTATTCCGCTAAAAAATATGAATGTTACAAATCCATAAACCATTCCGCTTGCACCAATATGATAAGCCGGTCTGCCGACTAGCCAGACAAAAACTCCCGGTATCAAGTAAACGGAAATAAAAACTTTGGCTGCAGCTTTTCTATAAAAATAAAACATTCCTGTTCCCAAAAAAAATAATGGAATGGAGTTGGATAACAAATGTTTGACCCCCGCATGTATTAACGGTGCGGTAAATATTCCGATTAGACCGCTTAACTTGCGCGGATATACTCCAAATACATATAAATTCAAATGGAATAACAAACCGGTTAAAAGAATTAACCAAAGTAGAATTATAAAACCGGTAGAAACACTTAAACTATAAATAAATTTCTTTTTTTCTTCACTCATCATGTTTCCCAACAAATCTATATTTTACTGAAAGTGATTCTTTTTCTAGAAATATTATCGTTAAAAGGATTACTTTTTAATCAATGTTTAATGAAAGTAGAAAAAGGTTTATCAAAGGATTTAATCTTTGCTTAATGTCTTCAATTTAAATGCATGTAAACCGTCTTGAAGTAATCGCTCCTTTCAAATTTTATATTTATAAAGTCAAATTCTATTCATCAGAAATGGAATTATTCTTATTTAAACATCGGCGGATGTTTCAATTGAAATCCGGTAGCATCCTGATATGCTTTTGCAACAGCAAGTATTTTACCTTCTGTAAATAATTGCCCTACGAAAGTAATACTAGTCGGATGACCATCTTTAGTAAATCCGTTGGGAAGTACTACCAGCGGATTCCCGGTTAAATTAGTTACCAGCGAATTATCACCTTCCAACGAAGGAGCTAAATACATATCAATTTTGTTTTCTTTAAACATTTTATCCATTTGTTGGATTAAAAGAAATCTTATCCTGTTTGCATTGATATATTCAACAGCCGGGATAAATCTGGCAGCTCTAAAAATATTCGGCCAAGCGTTTTTACCTTGCCTGACCAGCAAACTATCTCTATTACTTCTAGTCAATTTATCAAAAGATGCGCCTGCTTCTGCATCCAGAATAAATGAGATGTCGTTTACCGGTAAATCAGGGAGTTTTATCGGTACTAATATTGCACCGAGTTTTTTCATTTCTTCAATGGTTAGTGAATCTTCGGATTTAAATTTATAATTTTTATTAAAATCATTTACCAGATATCCAATTCTCAGTCCTTTTAATTTTATATGAGGTTCATAATTAAAAGGGACATTATACAACGTTTGGTCGATACCGTCGGGGCCATAAATAGCATTAAAAACAATAGCATCGTCTTCAACATTTCTGCTAATAGGTCCAATTTTATCCATAGACCAGCTAAGTGCCATAGCACCGGTTCTGCTTACCCTGCCGTAAGTCGGCCGTAAACCAGTATCACCACATCGGGTAGAAGGAGAAACAATTGAACCCCAAGTTTCGGTTCCAATAGCATACGGAACTAGCCCTGCAGAAACAGCAGCAGCAGGTCCCGCGGATGAACCGCTAGAGCCTTGGGTAGTATCCCAAGGATTTCTTGTTTTGCCACCGAACCATACATCACCCATTGCCAAAGCTCCCATACTTAATTTAGCTACCAGCACTCCGCCGGCATCTTCCAATCTTTTAACTACAGTTGCATTTTCATCTATCATTTGATTTCTATATGGTGCAGCTCCCCAGGTAGTTTTATATCCTTTCACGGCAAGCAAATCTTTTACTCCAAAAGGAATTCCCTGAAGCGGTCCTTTATACTTACCTTCTGAAATTTCCTTATCGGCTTTTTCAGCCTGCTTCATTGCAAGTGCTTCTGTTAGTGTTATTGTAGAATGAAGCTCCGGTCCATATTTCTTTAATCTGTGAAGAAACATCTTAGTCAATTCTACCGAGGTTACTTTTCGCGTTTTAAGTAAATATGCTAATTGACCTATTGAATAATAAGCTAGATCATTCAAGTTTTCAGGCATCTTTGTTTTAGAATAATCGCTCATTTTAAAGGAAGATTTACCCTTCGGAAGTTTAAATCCCTCGGGAATCGGATTAAAAAGTATAGCAGGAGGTACACTATTATTTAGATTTATTTCTCTTATCCGCTTATAACTCTTAAGTCGTGAATTTAATAAACCCAGCATAGAGTCTTGTTCTGCAGTTGTAAAATTAAGCCCCATTATTTTTTCAGCATAAGATACTATTTGACGTGTTACAGGCTTATTTTGAGTATGAGACACAATAAATGCGCCGAATAAAAATGATGCTACCGAAATCAATATCGGTAAAAACAATTTTCGTAAACGTTTTATCATGATTTACTCCTTTTTCTTTTTTGAAATGAATCTCAGGTCGGTTTTTTATTTTAAATTAAGAAGTTAATCGATTAATTACTATGAAAAATTATTGGTAAATCTT
>CAJXGP010000092.1 GCA_913053915.1 uncultured Ignavibacteriales bacterium
TGTTATTAAAGACTTTAGAAATTATAAATGGATGACTTATTTTATTCCACTCCCTTAGCTGATTCCTTCATGGACCTGCATCAGAACAATTATATATTTCTAAAAGATGAAGACTACTGCGAGAACAAAAAGAAGCAATAGTAAAAGGATAGGTTTTTTCTTAAAATGAGTGAGTAATATGTTTTGCCCTGTATTATTTTTTAATATTTTATTTAATTTCTATTTATGAAAAGACCGGTCAATAATGACATCCATAATTCGAATACAAATAATTAAAAACTGAAAACAACCGGTAAAAAACTTAACCATGATTTAGCCTTGCGAACAATCTCACGGCTAAATTAAAATGTTTTTAATTCGTATTCCATTCCTTGAAGGGTTATATTTTTTTTATTTTAAAATAGCCTTGAGTTTATCATTTTATTCTTATCTGTAATTGATTCATTTTTTCAATAACTTTTTAGTTACGGAAATATTTTTTTAAAAGAATTGCACATAAATATATGTTTCAAGAATTTCAACCATTCGGAAAAATATTAATTTTAATAGGGATAATCAGCATTGCAATAGGAATATTATTTTTATTTGGTGATAAAATTCCATTTTTTGGTAGGTTACCGGGAGATATTTATATCAAGAGAAAGAATTTCACTTTTTATTTTCCCATTGTCACATCAATAATTTTAAGCATCATTATCAGCCTGATATTATATTTGTTTAAAAAATAAGAAAGGGGCTTGGCAGAATCAATAAAGCAAGCGTGAATAAAGTAATTAAATAACAGAGGGAGAATTTAGTTCCTTTCAAAGGAGGCTGCCTCATAAGTATTATGTTATGATTCCGAAATACAAAGAGATAAAATAAATTTTATATTTAAAATTTCTTACATTCGTTTAGAATTAAAAACGCCACTTTTAAGACAACTCTCAAAAAAAATCAGCAGTTAAGATTCGCCCAAAAGTTTTTTAATCTCACTAATGTAGATACTTTTAGGTGTTAAACCGATATACTTTCTGACAACATTTCCCTTTTGGTCGATGATAAATGAAGTAGGGATAGCTTGAATACCGCCGTATTCTTGAACCACTTTATTTGTACCATATACCACAGGATAATTGATCCCAAAATTCTTAATAAATCCAGGTACGTCGCCCTTAGTCTCGATGTCCAATGAGATACCGATAATTACAACTTTACCTTCATATTTTTTTTGTATAGCGATCAGGTCTGGAACACTTCTACGACAAGGCGGACACCAAGTAGCCCAAAAATCTATTATTACAACTTTACCTTTGTAGTCCGACAAAGATATTTTTTTACCCTTCGTATCAACAAGTGAAAAATTTGGGGCTTTGTTTTCGTCAACAGCTACCGTTTGTTCATTCTGTGTAACGATCTTCGTTTCTTTTGATTGAATTTTATCTGAATTTTTTGAACGACCAAACAGCGAAATTGTTGATATAAACAATAATATAACCAGCAGATTCCTAATCATAAAGCAAATTCCTTATAATAAGTTATTATTTTAAATCATTTATGTGAGTATCCATTTGCAATTTTTTGTTTATGACAGTATCAGGACCTCTTTCCGTAGCTGCGTTATAGTTGGGAGGATAAGGTCCCTGTTCGGGTAAACTTCTGGTATTATTAATAATAAAAAAGATTAATAAAATAACTACTATAATTATCGTCCAAATAGTGCTCCTATATCTTGGATTAATTAAATGCTTTTTTGCCGGTTGTTTTTTCCCGATTTGTCTTTCTCTTTGTTTACTTTTTTTATGAGCCATAAAATGAAATATTATATTTGATGTTTATTCTTTGATTTAGATTCGTAAAAATAAAAAAATTTAAGCATTAAAAAAGTGGCATAATTGACAAATTAGAAAGAATTCATCAAAACATAATTCAAATTGATTATAAAGGATAACTTTAGAATGTCCGCCTTTGGGAAAAACAGAGATAAAAAATTTTAATTTCAAATCTTGAAATTAGAAAAATATGTTTTCGAAAATGTTGTTACTTCCACAATTAACGTGTTCGCAATAAAGAACGAGTAAAAAATTGGGAAAAAGCTTTTTTAAAAAATTTATTTTGCTCGAAATTACAAGTGAAAAAGAACTGTCATTTAGAAGAAACGGTACAACTGAGAAATCTTCATTTCAAAAAGATATTTCTCACTTTCGTTTTAAAGACATAATAATATGGGAAGGAATTTATTACATCTGCTCAAATAGAAAAAGAAGTCGTTTCTAAAAAACAACAAAATATATGGATATAAAAAGTATTTTAAATTTTTGTTCTTTTAGAAATGAGAAACGAATTTTACAGAATTACCTTTTTAGAGGAAACTCATAAATTTAATGAGTGATAATCGTACCGATATTTTCACCCCTGACTAATTTTAGCAAGTTATCCTTTAAACCCATATTAAATACAACCATCGGTAGATTATTTTCACGACAAAGACTAACCGCCGTTAAATCCATAATCCTGAGATTATTTTTTAATATATCCAAGTAAGAAATGTTCTCAAATTTAGATGCATCGGGATTTTTTTCCGGATCGGAGTCAAAAACTCCGTCCACTCGCGTACCTTTAACTATTGCATCGGCATTAATTTCTACGGCTCTTAAAGAGGCAGCAGTATCGGTACTGAAATAAGGGTGTCCCGTACCCGATCCAAAGATAACCACCCTATTTTTTTCTAGATGACGTATTGCCCTTCTGCGAATGTACGGTTCTGCAATTTCTTCCATGTGAATGGCGCTCATTAATCTTGTGTAAATACCGACATGTTCAATAGCATTTTGAAGAGCGAGAGAATTTATCATTGTGGCCAGCATTCCCATTTGATCGCCGGTAACCCGATCGATGCCCTGATCGGCGGCACTTAAGCCTCTGTAAATATTTCCACCTCCGATTACAATTCCAATTTGAGCGCCGATTTCGTGAATTTTTTTTATTTCACTTGCAAAAAATTCTAATACATTATGGTCTATACCAAATCCTTTTTTCCCCATGAGCGATTCTCCGCTCAGTTTAAGCAGAAGTCTTTTATATTTTAATTCATTCATATTTAACTCTCTCCAAGTGCAATTTATACCGGATAAATTGAATAAGTCAACTCATTATATTTTGTCTCTAAGAAAGTTAACTTTTTAAAATATCCTTTTAAAAATACAATAGATTTAATAATCTTTTAAGAATTTACATAAAAAAAGGTCTTAATTACAATTAAGACCTTCAAATAAAATTATTTTTTTTCGTCCCCTAAATGGAATCGATGGAAAAGAACAATTTTAATATCCGTCCTGTGTTTAGAATTTAAATCTTCAATTAAGTCTTTCACTGTTTTTGTATTGTCTTTAATAAAGGACTGCTCTAAAAAACAATTTTCCTGGAAAAACTTTTTAAGTTTCCCGTTAGCGATTTTTTCAAGCATTTGCTCCGGCTTTTTTTCTTTTCTGGAAACTTCTTTATAAATCTCTATTTCCTTGTTGATTGTTTCTTGTGATACTTCATCGCGGTGAATAAAAAGTGGATTCATCGCAGCTACTTGCATTGCAAGGTCTTTCCCTAACACAGACAATTCATCTTTTACGGTATCGGCATTGTCAAATTTCACCAATACACCCAGCTTAGCTCCCGGATGGACATAATCGACGATTAAACCGTTAGAGGCATTTTCGATGGCAAAACGGGTAATATTTATCTTCTCGCCGACTTTTCCCATTACTTCGGAAAGAGCGGTTTTTACAGATGGATTTTTCTCCAAAAGGTCTTCAACACTTGAAGGATTTGTAGAATAAATCCCATCGAGAGTTTCGTTTGCAAACTTTACAAAATCTTCGCTTTTAGCTACGAAATCCGTTTCACAGTTTATCTCAACTATGGTTCCTTTGGTTTTATCATCGGAAACTTTAGTCAAAACGATCCCTTCATTAGCAACTTTTTCTGCTCTTTTAACGGCAACCGAAGCACCCTTTTTACGAAGTATTTCGATGGCTTTTTCGAAGTCGCCATCAGCTTCGGTGAGGGCTTTTTTACAATCCATCATCCCTGCACCGGTTTTTTTCCTTAATTCATTTACTTGTGCAGCAGTAATAGCCATAATATAATATTTCCTTAATTTATTTTATGATTAGGAAGAAGATTGTTCAGACCGGTTTTCACTTTTTTCTTGAACTGCAGGCTCAGATTCTCCTGTATTTTCATCAACATCAGCAGTGTCTTTATCATCTTTTTCTTTTATTTTCACTTCTAATTTTTTATCTGCTTTATCGGATTTAGACTCTGTTTTTTTCGCAACTTCTTTCTCTTTTTCCTTTTCTTTTTTCAATCTTTCTTTTTCCGCTGCTTCTTCCTTTTTTTCTTTTTTCAATCTTTCTCTTTCCGCAGCTTCTTCCTCTTTTTCTTTTTCTCTTTCTTTTTTCAATCTTTCTTTTTCCGCTGCTTCTTCAGCCTTTATCTGTTCGGCTTTTACGTTACCTTCAATAACGGTATCAGCTATAAATTTAGTTATCAACTCAATAGTTTTAACGGCATCATCGTTTGCCGGTATAATAAAGTCAACCTCATCAGGTTCACAATTTGTATCTACAATTGCGAAAACAGGAATATTAAGCCTTTTTGCTTCTTTAATTGCAATGGATTCTTTTTTAATATCGACGACAAACATTGCGTTCGGAAGTCTATTCATTGATTCGACGCCCTCTAAGACTCTTTTCAATTTGTCTTTTTCCCGGGTTAAAAAGAGGCGTTCTTTCTTAGTAATTTGATCGAAAGTTCCGTCGCTTTCATGTTTTTCAATATTATTTAATCTTTTGACGCTTTTCCGAATAGTTGCAAAATTTGTAAGCATTCCGCCTAGCCACCTTTCGCTAACCCAATTAGAATTACATCTTTTAGCTTCAGCATCAATAATATTTTTAGCTTGTCTTTTTGTACCTACAAATAACACGCGTTTCCCTTCAGAAACCATTTGGGATAAATTTTCGGCAGCTTCATTTAAAAGCAGTAATGTTTTTTTAAGATCAATTATATGGATCCCGTTTCTTTCCATAAAAATATATGGTTTCATTTTGGGATTCCAACGACGGGTTAAATGTCCGAAATGTGCGCCGGCTTCAATTAGCTGTATTAAATCTAACTTTTGCATTTTTTCTCCTGTTTAACTTCTACTTCCTTCGTTTTTACTTACAATCCCAATATAAGGGACACAGGCAGTAAATCGGGAAATATGAATTTTTAATAAAAAATAAACTATCTTTTCGAAAATTGAAATTTTTTCCTTGCTTTTGGCTGTCCATATTTTTTACGTTCAACCATCCGAGGATCTCTGGTTAGAAATCCCTCAGTTTTTAAACTGGGTCTTAATTCCGGATTTAAATTTTCCAACGCTCTAGCAATCCCAAGCCTAATAGCCTGAGCTTGGCCGGTAGTTCCACCACCCTTTACATTTACCAAGACATCATATTTCCCTTCATTCTCCGTTACCTTGAATGGAGCAAGGATATCTTCTTGATTGGGAAGCTGGGGGAAAGCATGTTCAAACTCTTTACCGTTAACTGTAATTTTGCCGTTACCGTTTCTAAGTATGACTCGAGCAACAGATGTTTTTCGCCTTCCAATAAAAATTTGATCTGTCATTATTTCTCCATTAAATTAAGTGAGACGGGCTTCTGAGCTTGATGAGGATGATCTTCTCCCGCATAAACTTTCAATTTTTTAATAAGCTGTCTTCCAAGTCTGTTCTTCGGAAGCATTCCTTTTACGGCATTATGAATAATAAATTCCGGTTTTCTTGTTCTCAACTCTTCCAAGCTCCGCACTTTTAATCCGCCCGGATAACCTGAATAATGGGTATACTTTTTTAATAATGCCCTTTTCCCGGTAACTTTAACTTTTTCAGCATTCACAACAATTACAAAATCACCGATATCTGCATTTGGAGTAAAGGTGGGTTTGTTTTTACCACGTATTACTCTTGCAATATTAGCTGCAAGCCTGCCTAATACTTGATCTTCAGCATCCACAATATACCACTTCCTATCCGCATTTTGAGTGCTTATAAACTTTGTCATTTTTTCTTGTTTCATGCTAATTTTCTCCAAAACCTCAAATCTATTTAAATAAAGAATAGAAATTTAGCTTTAACCTATAAAAAAGTCAAGGGGACAAGATTATCTCAGAAATTCAGGGGCAAAATTGAAATTACCAAAAACAACACATTACGAGTATAATAAAAAATATTTTTCCGGTTAAATTTGTATAAATTATCGTAGAACAGATTACGTGGCTGGATCAATATCATAACAGGGTAAAGACAAAGCCTAAGGATGAGCCAAAGGGAAAAGCGGCACACCGTGCAGTGTTTGAGATCTCAATTAAAAGTAATACGGTTGATTATTGCTGTGCACATCAATATACCTCCGGTTTGTTTATAAATTGTGTCTGTTAAATTTACCGGAAATATATAATTTATAACAAAAGTAAATGTTATTTTTTGATAACCCAGGTCAGCTCGTGGAATCTGACGTTTTACGCCGGCCGGGCTTAGTTCAACAAAGCGCTCAATAGCAGCAGGTGAGCTTCGGCCGTTCGGCACTTTGATAAAATTTGCTATTTCCCAAATAATTTATGATTTTCGATATATGAAAACTGAATTGAAAAATATTACTTCTAAATTGCGAGAAGAATTACCGAAACTTCGTTCTCAATATAATATAACCTCTCTATTGGAAAGAGAATATTGGCTGAAGCCCAATCAATACTATGAAAGAAAAAGATAGAATAATAATTGATTATTTAAATGATATATTAGATTCTATAGGCAATATAAAAAGCTTTCTCAAAGATATAGATTATCCTACCTTCGAAGAAGATATAAAAAATCCGGTTTCAGATTATTCCCAATAAAATTTAGCGGTGCATAACGCTATAAAGGATTCATACCGAATCCGGCGATACCGGACTGAGGTATAATCATGTGTTGAATTATCCCCGATATAAACAATATGTGATAACCGAAATATTACGGTTATTACACAGTGGTTATATTAATACGTTAGCATTTATTTGAAAATGACATAAAAATCTACCGCAGTTGTGAGAGAATTTTATGTTGTCTTTGATTTCTCTCTCAGTTGTGAGAGAAATTGAATATATTTGAACATGAATAAAATATCAGCATATAGGAATTTCTTCAGAGAAATAATCGACACGATTAATTCAGCAAGATACCAAGCCTTGAGTCCACTCCGAAAAGTATTAGACAAACCTAACAAATAATCAAACAATTATC
>CAJXGP010000093.1 GCA_913053915.1 uncultured Ignavibacteriales bacterium
AACAAACAAGAACTGCCAGCATGGGAATTCTGCGAATGGTTTGTTTTATTAGTTATTGTAAATTGTTATTTGGTTAGAAATTAGAATAATTAGAGCAATTAGAAATTTAAAAAATCTAAATTTGCGGCTTGCCGCGTTATGAAATAATTGTTTTATGGTGTGACAAGCTTACTTCTCTGCTCTAGATAGATTTGTAAACTGATTTAATTGATGAATGGGTAAAAAAATTATTTATTCTTAAGACAAATGCCCGGTATTTTACGGGCATTTTTTATTGTGTTAATATGATCCGGTAAATTCGCAAATATCATTTACCGGTAATTAATTTATTTAAAACTTTATTCGTTAAATTTAATTTTGGATCGGCGTACCAAATATTTTTCACCTGCTCATTATTATCTAAAACGATTTTTATACCTAATTTTCTTGCAACGGATTTAGTTACTTTTTGAATCTTGTCGATTATCGGCTTCATTAATTTTGAATTTAACTTCGCTATTTCACCGTCAGGGTCTAATTTACCCCTTAATTGCTTATATCTCCGTTCCATATTGGCTATCTTTTGTTCGGTTTTTTTCTTCCTTGAAGCCGGCATTAGAGCAGATTGTTGCTGGTAAGTTTGTATTTCCCTTTGATATGCCCTTTGTAAGTTATCCATAGAAGTTCGTACTTTCTGTACGGCAGCTTGAATGGTTTTCTGAGCTTTTTGAGCTTTGGGCCATTGCTTTAAAATCGATTGAGAATCAATATATCCAATCTTTGAAGAATTTTGAGCTAATAAAATACCGGAAAAAAAGATTGATAATATAATCAATTTCAAATAAATTCTTCTCACTTTAGTTCCCTCTCTATTATGTTTTTATAAATTATGATGAAAAACTTAAATTTAATTGTTGAAAGTTTTTATTTCTACAATTTTGTATGGTTCAAACTAAAACTTTTCCATTGAAATTTATGTATTCGCTCTAAAAGGTCTCTCCAATAAAATATGCCCTCATTTAGGAGGGTAATTCGATAACCTATTTTATTCCACTCTTTAGTTGCAAAGCAAATACTTCGTAAGGTTTAGAACTATAACGGATTCTTCTTCACATTAACTTGATAAAATATTTTTTGTGAATAGAAATATGAGCATTTGATCCTTTTAGAATGAATTCATTTATGAGTCTCTTTTTAAAACGTTTTTCTTTTATAAAAAAACATTGATTTTTGTTAAAATTCACAATGTGAAGACCTTAAAATCACCTTTTAAATACGGATCATTTATTATTCAAGCATATTTAACGTTACAGTCAAAATAATAAAATTATAATGTGTAAGATATTGATTTAATTACATAAATACTATTATCACAAATGGCGGTGAAGCAATATCTATCTTTTGTATATTTTAATGTGAGGGCTACCGGCGAAAATATTAGATCCAAATGTTTTCTACACAAGTATAATATCATTAGATGATTCCGATGCAATATATTATTGTATTTGTTCCGTTTTTTAGAAGCTACGTTTTTACAGAAGTTAATTTTTTAATATTACTGTTTTTGGTCCTGGATTTAAATTAAAAATTAATCTAAGGAACAATGAAAAATTTCTTTTTATAATTTTTTCACAATGAAGCAAAAGTTTGATATATTGAGCACAGTAAAGATGTTTAATATAAAACATTAATTGAGTACAAATTATTGAATCGTTCACTCAATCTTTTTTTAACAGATTAACCTTACTCGCAAATTCGTTGCTGAAAGAATCTATCATTTGGGCAACTTCGTTATCATTTGTAGCTTTTTGATAGGTATCTGCCATTTTTTTTAATGTCTGATAGAAATGAACATTCATATCATTGATAAGCATTTCCCTTGTCCACAAATCTATTCCCAATGTAATTTTTTCTTCTTTATCCCATAAAGATAACATGAAAGAATTACATTCTTTTTTACCATTGAAACCTGCATCTGTTGCCTCCCATTCAATTTTTCTAGGGATTTTTTTATTATCAAGTTCTACAAAAATTTTTATCTCTGAAACTTTGGACATTTTAAAATCTCGAATTATTAAAATAATTTATAATCAAAAATAAAATTTAAATTATTACTTACAAAATTTTAAATATAATTAGCAAATGTTAATAAGATTTGTAAACGGCTAAATCTTTATTCACCATTTCATCATTAACATTTAAATATTCATTCTCATTTATTTTCAACCAAATTTCCCCAATATATCTACCGTATTTACCTTTGCCGTCTTTAATAGTTTGTACAATTATTTCTTTATTTAAAATTAAACACCTGAGATAATCTCTGGAAATCAAACCTTTATCGCGTTCCTCACCTCTCACCTCAGGAGCATCTATTCTTGCAAATCTAATTTTTACTTTCCTGCTCCAAATATGTAATCCTATGTCTATATCGACTGTTATCGTATCTCCGTCATAAACGGAAACGACAATTGCTTTATAATGATAAAGAGTACTTCTCATGAGTGCCCCCTTTTTGATACTTTAAAAAATATTATTACTTTAGCCATCAATAGAGAGAATAAAAATTTTTAATTAATTGATTAAAGGAAAATATAAATGAATATTTTTAATATGGCAAAAAAAATAAAATTTTTACCGATAATTTTTCTTTGCGGCAATATATTTATATTCGGTCAAAGCAATATAAATTTAGGTGGATATTTCGGTGGAGGGATGATTGGAGGAAATCTCCCGAATCAGGGCAGTTTTACTTCCTCTTTGTTTATAGATTTCAATCCGGGTTTCAATTCAAATTTATCAATGAGAGTCAGCTATTTGTACATCGCCGATTTTAATCTTTTATTACCGGAAAATACAAATCAATATAATCCTTTTATAAAAGGGTTTTCAATTAAAGCAATGACTTGGCAAAGCCTTTCAAAATCATTCTATATTGAGGAAGGAATAGGACCTCTTGCGTTAAATGACCGGACATTTTTCAACTTGAATACATGGGATTATGGGATAGTATTTTCGGTAGTTGCCGGTCTGGAATTTGGTAAAAGTGAAGGTAAAAGGGAATTTAGATTAGGCGCCGGAACTGAATATGGACTTACTCTTACTCATACTTTTGTAAGGTATTTATCGTTCCAGCTTCAAGCTCAGTACTACTTATAAAAATACCCGGCTTATTTTATGAAACCGGGTATATAAATTTGAACTAAAATAAATTATTTATTTACCGTTGTAGAATCAGGGCTATCCATTTTACCATTTTTCAATTCATCACTTAAACGTTTTGCTTTATACATATATTTAATGGCTTCCATTAATCCAGCCGAAGAAACTGAAACGCTTCTATTGACAGTGGGATCAAAAATAAAATCTCCAGGCAAGCTTTCGATATTTCCATCGAATACGAGACCGACAATTTGTGCTTTTTCATTTATAACAGGGCTACCGGAGTTACCGCCGATTATATCATTAGTTGATACAAAATCCAACGGGGTTCCCAAGTTAAAATCAGCCGGTGGATTTTGCCACCTCTTTGGTAAATTGTACGGATATTTTTTATGGAATGAATAATATCTATTATATAATCCGTAAAATGTTGTATTGGTGGGAGCTATAGTACCATTATAAGGATATCCTTTTACAACTCCGTCAGCGATTCTCAAAGTAAACGTAGCATCCGGTGGAATTGAAGTACCGTAAATATCGAATAAAGCTCTTCCGAGTGACCGGCTGTATGTTTGTCGTTGCGCTACTAACAGTTTAAGTTGTTTGTTCAATTTATCACTTCTTTCTTTCGAATGTATAACAAAGTAAAGAACCGGATCATCTGAATTTAATATGGCATCAGGACCTTTTTTAATTAGAGCCTTTAATCTGTCTGCATTAGTTACTGCCGAATTATTTATAATATATTTTACTGCCTCATCAAATGTACGATCGCCGATCATTTTTTTAACTAAGACATCATTCTTACCGAGATAATCCATCAATCTTTTAACTTCAAGCCGTAACAAAATATTATTCTTCTCAAAATCGAAATTAGCCGGGAATATTTCATTGATAGTAGAATCAAGCTCCGCACCTTTATACATGTCCTTACGTTGATCTTCAGGCAGTTTTAATTGATGAGCCAACTCAACCACATTCTGTGCAATCATAAAATATTTAGGGCTGAAAAACGGATTTATTTGAAGAGCAAAAGCCTGATTAGAAATTCTTCTGATTTGGCTTACGTTACGGGAAATATTCTGCCATACATTCCTATATTTTTTATTCAAATTAGGATTTGAATGAACGGCATTTTGAAATTTGCGTTCAAAATCTATTTTCTTCTGCATTAAAACCGGATTTCTCAATCCTTTCAGCATTCCTGTATATGCCTTTATCGAATTAGAAATTCCGAAGAGACGATTTCGTAACTCAGCCGTTTTTTCCGGATGTTCTTTAATAATAGTTGAATACATATTTGCCAATCCATTTAATAATTTAAGAATGCGAGGATATTGAATATCTCTCATATATTTCAACTCGGATACGGTTTTTAGTCTATCAGTACGCCCAGGATTTCCAATAATGAAGACAGGTTCGCCGGCAGTGGCGCCGTTTGGGCTCCATTTAAAATAATGTTTAGTTTTTAAGGGCTTTCCATCTTTGCCGTATACTCTGAAAAAAGAGACATCCAAATCATAACGCGGATAAGTAAAATTATCATCATTGCCTCCAAAATATCCCACTTGGGCTTCAGGAGAGAAAACCAATCTTACATCATTATATCTTTTGTAGCCGTATTCCGAATATTTAGCCCCGTTATAAAGGGTAACGATTTGTATTCTCAATCCGGTTTTTTTTTCTTCACTTACCTTTATTTTTTGCATTTCTTTTATTCGATTTGCAACTTTTTCTTCCGGCGTTTTTCCTTTATTAATCGCAGCTTGTATTTCATTCGTAACATCTTTAATTAATAATAGTTGATCTACATATAAACCCGGTACTTTTCTTTCATCGGAAAGAGTTTTAGCATAAAAACCGTTGTCAAACAAATCCTCGCCCGGCTTTGTTACTTTAGCAACGCTTTCCCTACCGCAATGATGATTAGTCATTACCAAACCATCTGCAGAAACAAAAGATGCTGAACAATAATTAGCAAATCGAAGAGCCGACATTCTCGCATTATCCAACCACTTTTTTGACGGTTTAAAATTATAAGCACTTTCGAAATACTTTATAGGCGGATAATCGAAAGTCCACATCCTACCGGTATCAAAACGCCCGGCTTTAACAGTATCTAAATTGATTCCTGCAAATGAACCGGCATTGATTGAAGTAGTTTCATTCTGAATCTGACTGGAGGAAGAACATCCTGCCGCAAGAATCACCATCATCAAAATGACAGCGCTTAATCCAATGGTCTTAATTTTTTGTATCATTGGTTTCCCTTCTATTGTTGATAAAATATATTATTTTGTGATGAATATTCATTTTGGACGAAAACGTTTCTTTTGATATGATTATGAACGCAAAGATATTTGAGAGCATTATTCTTTAAGATAATTTGTTATATAATATTAAAATAAATAAATTAAAGTATTATTTTTTTACGTAGGCAGCAAGCAATTTATCATTATGAAAAACCGCTTGTCATTTTTTTTTGTAAGAATTTTATGGAAGAAGCCGGCGAATGTGTACAAACAATAGGTTTAATAAACTACAAATAGAAAAAATATCAACCGTTAAATTAAACCGGTAGATGTTTTCCGAATTCTAGTTTGTACATAGTTATACTCCTATTATCCAAATTGAGCGATTCTTGATTATCATTGAGAGAAGCGCAAATTATGTAACAATCATATAAAAAATTGCCTGACTCCGGAGAGCTTCGCAACGACATGGTTTTATAAAGCTTACATCGACAATCGCTCAATTTGAATATTAAATATATGAATCCGGTTGATAGAGAGGCTCAATCTCCCATTCATCCTCAATCGTTCCTACGCAATGCGAACACTTCGGCACGGTAAAAACTACCTTTTCTTCATTAGGCGCAGCACGTATAAAATTCAAAATTGTTTTACAACTTGAACACTGAACAATATGGGATATTGTTGTTTTTTTACTGCATTCAGGGCAAATGAAACCCAATTCCCCCGGCGTTTCCTCCGGATCCACCAAAAAAATTGCGTGACACTTGGAATTGTTGCATGTAGCGAAATGCCATTTAACAGTATCTCTAGTAGCGATAATATACACCCTTTATTTTTTAAAATTAAACATAATCCGTATAGGGAAAAAAATCTATTGAAAAATAAATCTCTTTGATTAATTTTTGATTTAATTATTCCAATGAATTATATTAAAATCTGATTGTTTCAAAGTTATAATAAAATTTGTTTAACAGTAATACAATATTAAATCTACGATAAATTTTTCAACTGTATCTTAATAAAACTTTTGGAGTGAAAATTAATGGATAAATTAAATTGTTTCAAAGCTTACGATATAAGGGGAAAAGTACCTAACGAATTAAATACCGAGCTGGCATATAAAATTGGAAGAGCCTATAGTCAACTGATTGATGCAAAAACAATGGTTATAGGCCACGATATAAGAAAATCTTCCGAAGAAATTTCTGAAGCGTTGACTAACGGATTAACAACATCAGGCGTAAATGTTATTGATATTGGGTTATGCGGAACGGAAATGATATATTTTGCAACACCTGCTTTCAACGCCGATGGCGGTATTATGGTAACTGCCAGTCATAACCCTGCTGAATATAACGGGATAAAGTTTGTAAAAAAAGACTCTGTACCGGTAGGTTATAATTCAGGATTAAAAGACGTTGAGAGAATAATTCTCGAAGATAAACTAGCCCCAGAGAGTAACATTAAAGGAAGTATTGAAAAAAGAGAAATTATGCCGGACTTCATCAATCATTTACAAAAATTTTATGATCCCCATAAAATTAAACCGTTTAATGTATTGGTAAATTCGGGAAACGGCTGTGCCGGTTTGGTCTTAGATGCTTTGGAAAATAAACTTCCGATTAAGATGATAAAATTGTTTAATGAACCGGACCCAAATTTCCCCAATGGTATTCCGAATCCGTTATTAACGACGAATAGACAGGTTACCAGCGACGCAGTTCTATCTAACAAGGCTGATTTAGGTGTAGCGTGGGATGGCGATTATGATCGTTGTTTCTTTTTCGATGAAAAAGGAAATTTTATTGAAGGATATTATATCGTCGGTTTGCTTGCAAAATCAATTTTAAAAAATCATCCTGGTGAAAAGATAGTTC
>CAJXGP010000094.1 GCA_913053915.1 uncultured Ignavibacteriales bacterium
ACCCCGGTAGGGGTTTAGTTCAACACTGTATAACAAATCATAGCTTCCTATCGTCAGCTACGCTGCATGCTCGCACCGTTAGGTATGATTAAATCCCATAGAGAAATAACAATGAATACTAGTAAAAATATCAAAGACTCCATATCTTTATGGTATCAAATGATGGCATCATGAATAAATCATATTTTACTGGCACGTCAGAAATAATTAATTTATCTATTGAAATAGGTAAGAAATTAGGGATAGTAGATTCAACTTATTTGAGAAAGCCAAAAACTAAATTAAGAAAAACTAATAGAATCAAATCAATACAATCTTCACTTTGGATAGAAGGGAATTCCCTAACTATTGACCAAGTAACAGATATTTTCGAAAATAAAAGAGTGATAGGCCCTGAAAAAGATATTATTGAGGTAAAAAATGCAATTAATGTCTATGAAAATCTAAAGGAATTTAAGGCATTTGAAACAAAATCATTTTTGAAAGGGCATAGATTGTTAATGAATGGATTAATTGAAAATCCAGGAGAATATAGAAGCCAAGGTGTAGGTGTTTTTAAAGGAGATCAATTAGCCCATATGGCTCCACCAGCCTGGAATGTAAATAATTTAATGAAAGAACTCTTTAAATACTTGGCTCAAAGTACAGATAATATTATT
Source organism: uncultured Ignavibacteriales bacterium (assembly GCA_913053915.1). The sequence goes on from CAJXGP010000094.1 coordinate 660, forward strand.
ATAAAAAGTTGTGTTTGTCACTATGAATTAGAATTTATTCATCCTTTTGCTGATGGAAACGGGAGAATGGGGAGATTATGGCAAACTGTAATATTAATGCTTGAAAATCCAATATTTGAATTTTTACCAATAGAACTTGAAATTAAGGCAAATCAAAAAGAATATTATGAAGTGCTATCTAATTCTGATAAATCGGGAGAGAGTACTATTTTTATTGAGTACATGCTGAAAATAATAAATAATAGTTTAAATAAAGTAATCAATCAACAAAGAAGTAATCTTAATGATTTTGAAAGATTGATTTATTTTATGGAGCAAAACAAAGAACTTGAATTTACAAGAAAAGATTACCTAGATGTGTTCAAAAATATTTCAGCAGCAACAGCAACAAGAGATATGAAAAAAGGAATATCTGAGGGGTTTTGGTTAAAAATAGGAGACAACCGGACAACAAAATATAAAATAGTAAAAACCCAGACCTAACAATTAAGTCTTCAAGCGGTGCGCAGCACCCAGCTTCGAAGACGGTGTTGCCTAATGCCTTGCACTGAGGCCTTAGATATGGGGATAATAAATTTTATTTTGGGTCTATGAGGTGAAAGGCTTTACAGAATGAGCATTAATCTTGGGGTATTGATGCAGGTCGTGTAATTAAAATATGCTGTCATGTTATTAATTTTCATTTTTGGCTGATATATTTTTATGAATATTTCACCTAGGCATTAAAGACCTGGGTCAATTAGAAAGAGACCATTGGTAATCTTTTTTTATTTTTTTTAAAGGCGTTTAAGTCTTTGGGTGGGTCTCTGCCAAAACCCATTACCATAATAAGCATCGTTCCCTTTTTGCATTTTGGGCATTTTGGATATTGAAGATTACTTTTCGGAAAAAACTTCATTTTATTTTCGATAGAGGTGATGTTCAATCCTGCTTGCTCAATGGCCTCAACAATGGATTGAGTACTCATGCTAAATCGCCCATTTAGAATACCATAATGGCGAATACGTACAAATCGAAGAGGAAGAATATGGAGAGAGAATCTTCGAATAAATTCCATCGTTTCCAAAACCATTATTTTGGCTTTCCCACCTTGCCTGTAGTCCTTATATCTAAAACGGACACTATTGTTTTCAATTTTTAGTAAGCGATGGTTGCTGATGGCAATTTTGTGGGTATATCTTCCGATGTATTCTATGATTTGATTCGGCCCTAGGAAGGGTTGTTTGGCATAAACGACCCATTTTTTTTGGAATGCTTGATCGTAGATTTCCCGTTCAACATTGATTTGATTTTTACGGGATGATTTGCGGAGGAGTTGTACGAATTTAGCCCTAAATACCTGACTCATTGCTTTGACCGGAAATAAAAACTTACCCTTAGATTTTGACAATATCCAATTTCCTTTTTTAGAGATACCCCCACTAGGAATGATACAGTGCAAATGAGGGTGGAGCGATAGATTCTGTCCCCAGGTATGCAATATGCATGTCATACCGGATTGAGCTCCCAGGTGTTTTGAATCCATCGCAAATGTTTTAATCGTTTCCCATGCTGCTTTAAACAATGTGGAATACATCATTTTGGGATAGCTCAGACATAAACTATTTAATTCACTTGGAAGAGTGAATACAACATGAAAGTATTTGACGGGCAATAACTTTTTGTATTGCTTTTTAATCCAATCTTCCCGATTTTTACCTTGACACTTTGGACAGTGCCTATTGCGGCATGAGTTGTAACTTATCTGAAGGTGACCGCATGTGTTATTGTTGCAAGCATCCAAATGCCAACCTAGATGAGATGTTCGACAAATACGCAAAGCGTTAAGCATTCTTAATTGATGGGTATTTATGCTAGGTAAACGGCATATCTTCTGCCAATTATCATCAATAATATGAGCCACCTCATAAAGAGGTCGTTTCATGATTATTGATTGTAAATACGATCAAAAGGACTAAAGGAATTATTAGATGAAAGATTGGCTATATGTAAATAGATCATGGTCGTTTGAATACTGGCATGACCCAAGTTTTTTCTTAAAGTTTCGATGTCCATTCCCATTTCAAGAGCATGAGTGGCATATGAATGTCGCAAGGTATGCACCGTGGCATGTTTGTCTATACCTGCTTTTTTTCTGGCTTCACGCATGGCCCATTGCACGCCTGTTGAAGAAATATGACATTGCTTAGTATGGCCATTGAATAGCCATACTTTGGGTTGCACTTGTTCTATATATTTTAGAATTCCTTTTAGGATGAGTTTAGAGAGCATGACATAACGATCTTTATTGTATTTACTTTGTCGAATATGGATAAGCATACGATCAAGATCAATATCAGATTTGCGCAGATCTTTTAGTTCGCACATGCGTAAACCGGCTGAATAAATCAATATTAGAATAGCTTTGTGCTTTAAGTTTTTTGTTACTTCAAGAATTTTGGATATGTCTTTTACCGATAAAACTGTGGGTAAAATGCTTGGTTTTCTAAGTTCAATATTTAATGTTTCGGGAACGGGTTTATGAAAAACTTTTTTATACAAATAACCAATTGTTGCTATTACCTGTTTCATTGAAGAAAAAGAATACTTTCTTCTTGTTTTACAATAGAACAGATAATTTTTAATTTCATTATCCGTTACTTTTTTAATTTTTGTGTTTTCAATCCATTCTAAAAAAAGTTTTAATGCCGACAAATAATTTTTGACTGTTTGATTAGAATAGTTTTCAATTATTAGTTGCTTATTGAATTGTTCTATTATCTCTTGCTTCTTCATATATAATAAAGTAAATTCCGTAATATATAACTAATAATATAACATATAGTCCCGCTATATACAATTATATATATTGGGATGTTATGTGCAATGTTCTTATAGTATTAGTTTTTGCATAAAAGTAAATATTTTTAACTTTAAGCGTAGCAAGAGTCTAAATAAATAACAATTAATTTAATCGAAAGGAAACTATTATGAGTAAAATTAAAATCGCAATTATAGGAGTTGGGAACTGTGCAAGTTCCCTTATTCAGGGCATTCATTACTATCGTGATAAAATGCTGGAAGAGATTATTGGTTTAATGCACTGGGATATTGGCGGTTACACTCCTTGTGATATTGAAATTGTTGCGGCATTTGATATTGATAAACGAAAAGTCGGTGTAGATGTGAATGAGGCTATTTTTTCCAAACCAAACTGTACTGCTGTTTTTTGTGACGATATTCCAAATTCCGGAGTAAAAGTCAGCATGGGCAATCTACTGGATGGTTTTTCAGAGCATATGAAGGATTATGATAATAATAGAACTTTTATTCTTGCAGAGGAAACCGAGCATACACAGGAAGAAATAATAAATATACTAAGGGAAACAGGAACAGAAATACTTTTGAACTATCTACCCGTAGGCTCGGAAAAGGCTGCCAAGTTTTATGCAAATTGTGCTTTGAAAGCAGGGGTAGCATTTATTAATAATATTCCTGTTTTTATCGCCAGTAACCCTGAGTGGGCTGAAAAATTTAAAGAAAAAAATCTACCGATTATTGGCGATGACATTAAAGCACAATTGGGTGCCACAATTACTCACAGGGTATTGACAGATTTGTTTGCAAAACGCGGTGTGAAATTAGAGCGCACTTATCAATTAAATACTGGCGGAAACACTGATTTTTTGAATATGCTTAATCCATCAAGGCTTGCCTCAAAAAAAGAATCTAAAACAGAAGCTGTGCAATCTGTAACCGGAAATCGACTGGATGATGATGATATACATATTGGTCCGAGCGATTATGTACCATGGCAGAATGATAACAAAATTTGTTTCATCCGAATGGAAGGGAAACTTTTTGGAAATGTACCCATGAACCTTGAGTTAAGGCTTTCCGTGGAGGATTCTCCTAATTCTGCCGGAGTTGTAATTGATGCCATTCGTTGTACTAAATTAGCTTTGGAACGCAATCAAGGAGGTCTTCTCATTGCTCCGTCAGCATACTTCTGCAAGCATCCGCCACAGCAGTTCAACGATGACGAGGCGTATAAAATGACAGAAGACTTTATTAAAGGAATTTAAAGCGAAAATGATGAGAAGATAAAGAAGGTAAATTAAATATAATTTAAAAAATCGCTTGTGTATTTATGAAATGTCTAATTATTGCAGCAGGAAAAGGTACCCGTCTAAGAAAAAAAGGTGAAGTCAAACCTCTGATTCCCATTCTCGGAGTTCCTTTGATAGAACGAGTTATTCGTACCGCCATGGAAGGAGGTGCGAATGATTTTTATATTGTTTTGGGCTATGAATCTAAAAAGATTGAAATATTTCTAAATGAACTAAATCAAATTCTGAATATTCCCATTACTATAATACAAAATAATGACTGGGAAAAGGAAAACGGATATTCTGTTTTAAAAGCAAAGAAATTTATTAGTGAGCCTTTTATATTGTTAATGTCAGACCATCTGTTTAATCCATCTATTATTAAATCTATGCAATCTTATTCACTTCGAAATGGAGAAGTATTATTAGCAGTAGATACCAATACAAGCAATCCGCTGGTAGATATGGATGATGTTACCAAGGTTAAATTTGAAAATAGTTATATTTCTAATATTGGTAAATCAATTGATGATTTTAACGGTTTTGACACGGGGATTTTTTATTGTACTCCTGCTATATTTAATGCATTAGAAGATTCTCAGAAGATACACAACGACACTACGTTGTCAGGGGCTATTCGCCTCCTTGCAGATAAAAAAAGTGCAAAGGTTCATAAAATCGATAAATTTTGGATAGATGTTGATGATGAAACAGCATTAAAAAAAGCCAAAAGAAAACTTTTAGAAACCCTTAAAGCCAAAACCAATGATGGACCTGTTTCTCGTTGGCTTAATCGTCTTGTTTCTATTCGTTGTTCCATTTGGTTAGTAAATTATAACATTACACCCAATCAAATTTCGTTTTTTTCATTTTTTTTATCGCTGCTTGCTGCGGTGTTTTTTGCAACAGGTGATTACCTGTACTTGCTCGTCGGCGGCATTCTCGCTCAATTTGCTTCTATCATTGACGGCTCGGATGGAGAGGTAGCTCGTCTTAAATATTTATCATCTGAATATGGCGGATGGTTTGATGCTGTTTTAGATCGTTATGCAGATGCTTTTTTATTGTTCGGGCTTACCTGGTATGTTTATATTCAGGATAATGCACCTCTTGTCTTCATTGTTGGTTTTTTAGCCATTATTGGTTCATTTATGCTCAGTTATACCGCTGATAAGTATGATAAGCTTATGAAAAATCTTATTAATAAGGGGATAAGACTTGGTCGTGATGTCAGAGTTTTCTTAATTTTTCTGGGAGCAATATTTAATTTACCATATCTGGTATTGGCAGTGATTGCTATCGTAATGAACATTGAAACAATACGTCGAATTATTATATGCCGGGATAAAAATGGATAGTATTAAATGTGCAAAACAAAATATCCGTGCAATCATTTCTAAATCAAGTGTGCCGGAAGATTCGCTTCATTCAGAAAATGTGCTAAAATGGATTATTAAATTAAAATCCGATGCTGATGAGGCATTTCAGATTGCAGCTTTAGCTCATGATATTGATAGAGCTGATGAACATAAAAAAGTTAAACGCAAAAATTTTAGTGATTATAACACATTTAAATCGGAACATGCTAAAAATAGTGCAAATATCCTAAAAGATATTTTAATTAAGTGTCATGTAAAACAATCAATAATTGATGAATCTTGTCGGCTTGTTGAGCAACACGAAGTTGGTGGCGATCCGCTTTCTGATTTACTGAAAGATGCAGATAGTATTTCTTTTTTTGAAATTAACATGCCATTTTATTTTCAAAGAGAAGGATACGAAGAAACCTTGAAACGATGCATATGGGGGTATAATAGACTTTCATCAAAAATGAAAAAGATTTGCCAAAGTATAACTTATTCGCAGAAGTTGCTTGATAATATTTTAATAGAAGCAATTAATAATGCATCTGAAGGAGATAAAAAAGAAATAACATGAGTAATACAGAATCGGCTCTACTCAAACACGGCACATAACATTGTGTATAAGCAATCCCGAAAAAACAATCGGGACTGCTCATACACTTGACCGTTAAATCACAGAAATTATGGCTTATAAAATTAAAGTATATTTTAAGAACAGTATTTCAATCCATTATGGAACTGCACAACGGAACCATTGATATTCGTAGAGAAATAAACAAAGGTACGAGTATTAAACTTATCTTCCCTGCTTAAAAAATCTGCATATCAACTTACGCCAGCAAATAATATTACTCCGGCAATAAAAAAAGTTGCATTTAGTCTAATTGTAATTCGGTTTTCGGATTTTGATTTTTTAATAAACTCACTCTACTCTCTCTTAAAAGAGAGAAGAACATGGAAAAATCCGAAAACCAAATAAGAATTATATCATAACTTCTCCACAAATTAAATTTCACTGCTGCCACCGACCACTCGGTTGCAACAAGGAATTGCCTGGTTAATAAAAGAGTCCAGCAAAAGCATTCAAATCAATTCTTACAAAATTGTAATCTTGCTGTAATTCTTTCGTAATAATCTATCG
>CAJXGP010000095.1 GCA_913053915.1 uncultured Ignavibacteriales bacterium
AAAGCTCGGCTTCAAAATGATTTTAAAGTTCTGTATACCGGTCAACATGGAAGAGTTGGACATGAATTGATTTTTGATATGCGCGAATTTAAAACTTCCGTTCAGATAGATGTTGAAGATATTGCAAAAAGATTAATGGACTATGGGTATCATGCCCCAACAGTTTCATTTCCTGTTGCAGGTACTTTAATGGTTGAGCCTACTGAAAGTGAATCTAAAACTGAATTAGACCGTTTCTGTGATGCGATGCTTTCTATTAAAAAGGAAATAATTGAGATAGAAAAAGGTATTGCAGATAATAAAGATAATGTTTTAAAGAATGCCCCTCATACGATTAAATCAGTTGTTTCAGATAAGTGGGACCATTCTTATTCCAGAGAGAAAGCAGCATACCCTACCGAATGGACCAAGTATAATAAATTCTGGCCAAGCGTTGGAAGGGTAAATAATGCTTATGGTGATAGAAATTTAATTTGTAGTTGTAATCCAATTTCTGATTATATTGTGGATACAATCGAAGTATAAATAGATTTTTTATCAATAATCACCGATCGGTGCAATAATAAAGAAAAAATTCCAATTATTATTCAAATTCAATTTGTATGTTAACCACTTTAATTTATCATTTTGAAAATGCTCATTTTAAAATATTATTTTTACAAAAATGAAAGTAAATTAATTATTGAAGAATGTTAAAACTTTAGTCCTCATTAAGGTAAGAACAAGTTTCATGAGAATGATCATTTTAAAACAAATTTATCATATTGAACCTTATATTCCCTCATTCGAACATGTTGTCATTTGCTAATGTTAAAAAATTTAATTTTTCTTATTCTATTTGCAACAATTTCCCTAAAAGCTTATTCCAACGGGCAGGACTCATTAAAGTATAAGGGTAATTATTCTATTATTATCGATTCGATTAAAGTATTGGGCAATAAAATAACCGATAAGAGAATAATCACTCGCGAATTAACAGTAGGAATCGGAGATGAAATCACACCCCAAATAGCTGCATATAACCGTAATAGGATTTATAGTTTGGGTATATTTACTCATGTAAGAGTGTTTCCCGAAAGAATAAATAAAATTAATTATTTAATTATTTATGTAGAAGAAAGCTGGTATATCTATCCATTACCGTTTATAGAGATAAAATATCGAGATTGGAATAAAATATCTTATGGAATAGATCTATTAATAAAAAATTTTAGAGGAAGAAATGAAACTTTATTAGCTCGTTTTGCTACCGGATATGATCATAGATATTTAATTCGTTATTCAACTCCTTATTTGAACTGGAAAGATAACATATTCTTTTCGATGGGAGCTTCTTATACTACTTCGCCGAATAGGAGCGCTTTAGCTAAAATTTTGTATGGTAATGATTTCAGTGAAAAATTCATTCTAGGTTTTATACAGATCGGAAAAAGATTTGGACTCTATAACAGGCTAGCTCTAAATTTAGGTTTTAATTATGTCGGAAATCCCAAATACATTCCAGGATTATCTGCATCGGATCAACGAATTGATAGGAGCATCTCTCTTGGAATTAGTTATTCTTATGACTCCCGAGACCTTGTCCAATTTCCACGCAACGGGTTGTTTTTATCTTTCAATTATGAAGCAAAAGGATTTGGAATAAATAATATAAACTATGATGTTTTGAAATTTGATTATAGACAATATATTCAATTATCGGACAAAATTAGTTTGAAATGGAGATTAGCCACACGTCAGACTTTCGGTAAATTAGTCCCTTATTACGATTTTTCTTTTTTAGGTTATAATGAAAGGATTAGAGGTTATTTTAATAATGAACAAGAGGGAAACAATCTTTACATTGCTTCCCTTGAAATGGATTATCCACTCATCCGGGGCCTAAACGTAAGCCTAAATTTCATTCCAATAATACCAAAAGAATTATTGACATATAGAATTGCTCTGTATTTAGAATTATTTACTGATACCGGTACGACTCAGCTAAATGGTAAAGCGTTGACAATTAATGATTTTAATACCGGTTATGGTACGGGATTAACTTTATTGCTCCTTCCTTATAATACGCTAAGAATAGAATATGCTTTTGATAAATATCTTCATCCGGAATGGATTTTAGGTTTTGGAACTTCTTTTTGATGCAAATATTAGGAGAAGATTCATTAGATTAAATAATTTTAGGGGGTGGGAAGTTGTTCTATCCAACCCCCTAAAATTATTCCATTCTACCCCATTAATCTAAATTATCTTAGAAATAAAATGTTATAATTCCATTAATACATGATAACTCGGAGCTACGCTTATTCTACGAATAAAATCAGGTTAAACATAGTAAAAATGCTTAATATAAGTCGAACTTAAGACATCTTTTATTCAAATCATGATGGTAATGCTCATACACCGGCGATTCGTTTTTTGTATTCCGATAAAGCTTCATCCAGGCGATCTTTTGCAGTGCTGTCTCCAGGCACGTTGTGTGACGGATGAATATATAGTTTCACCCCTCGTGAAACAAGAAATTCAGCAACCGTAGTAATTGTCATCCATACTGCAGTTACAAATGCCATAGTGGAGACAGGTCCTATTTTGTCAACATGGTTGTTCAAATTAACTGAGGCATCTTCTAACGGTGCACAAGTATCAACTACTATATCCGCCAATTCAAAAATTGTTTTACCTGAGGAATGTCGCGTCTTTTTTCCTTCTGCAGCTTTTGCGGCGCCGAAAACAATAACTTTCATACCGCGTTTCTTTGATTCTATAGCAATATCGATATTTACACTATTTATCCCTGAGTGAGAGAATATCCACATACAATCGTTTGGATCGAAATTATATCCCTTCATTATTTCTATACCATAACCTTCTACCCGCTCAAGGAATACAAATTGATGAACTCCCATTTGTCCGGTAATATTTGTAAAAAAAGTTAAAGGTAGTTCAACGATTGGGTGAAAACCTACAAAGCCGCCTATTCTTGGGTACATTTCTTCTATCGGAAGAGTAGCGTGACCGCAACCGAAAGTATGAACCCATCGACCTTTTTCAATTGTATCGGCCATTACTAAAGCTGCACGTTCAATATTCTCCATTTGAGTTTGTTCTATTTCATCTATAACTTTTCTAGCATTATTTAACCATTGTTTTGCTAACATAATTTCTCCTACTATCGATTGATTAGATATTTATTATATTTGGATTCTTTTTTAAGGTTCTCCATACCAATAAAGACATTAATATTATACTCACGAGCAATAGAACCGTGAACTGTTGGAGTCCAAAAGAATGAGCAACGATTCCCATTAAATAATTAATTGCCATATTACCAATTAATGCAATTACTAATACAAAACTAAATGCCGTTCCGGATATCTTTGAATAAACTTCTCCTACATAACCAAGTACAACTGGGAAACCGGCAGCAAAACCTATCCCCAACAATACTAGTCCAATGATAGCTATTGTGTAAGATGAAGTAAACATCATTACAAAAGTTCCGGTTAGCGCAATTCCCAAACAGCTAAATAAAACAATATATGCGCGAACTTGTTTCAATAGTTTTCCTAATACAAGACGTGTAACCGTCATAGCTATTACAAAATATGAAAGTGCAAACAATGCATTTTCAGTATTTACCATCATTTCCTTTTGAAGATAAGTTGTTGTCCAATTATTAACAAGCCCCTCCATCCCACTTTCAAAAAAGAGAACAAAACCAAATAGAATTAATAAAGGTTCTCTGAGTAATTTTGTTCTTTCTTTCAGTGCAATACCTTGGGGTAATTTAGGAGTAGGAAATTTGATACTAATGAAAAATAAAATCGGTATAAATATTAAAATACCGATTCCGGCAATTATATTTTCTTGTGAAAAGTATTTTAATAACAATCCCAGAACAATCGGCATCCCTAAAGCTCCTATACCAAAAAAGACCCCAAGCAAACTTAAATTAGCTCCTTTACTACCGGTACTGATATCAGACACCAAAGCATTAGTCACGCCATTTAATATTCCTCCACCAAATCCTATTAAAAAAATAGAAATTTGCAATAGATAAAAAGTATTCGAAAGTGCAATTCCTTCCAATCCGATGAATACTAAAAATGAACAAATAATTAATAAATTTTTATATCCATATTTATCCACTATCGGTCCAAATATGATTGAGCCGATTAATATTCCGAAAGGTAACAAAGAAGCCAGTGTCCCGGTTGAGATTTCATTTAATGAAAATTTTGAAGTAAGAGCCGGCAAAATTGAGCCGATAGAAATCAAAACGATTCCAAAAATAAGCATTCCCAAACAAGCAGCACTGAAAACCAAACCTTTTTTGTACATTTATTATTCTTTTATAGTTATAATAACAGAGCTCATTTTATTTATTATGATATTTATTAGATTAAAGATTCCTTAATGCCAAATAACCGGCACCAATCAACCCTGCATCACTGCCGCACATCGACCCAACTAGTTTGACATGATTTATACTTATTGGTTGAGCCCACTTTTTGGCTTCTTTCATTATTTCATCTAAAAAATTTACAGCCGGACCAAAAACTCCTCCACCGAATATTATTTTTTCAGGATTAAATAAACTTACGAGATTTGCAACGGTCATACCCCAATATTCAACAGCTTCTTTCATGATTTTCACCGCCAATGGATCTTTCTGATTATAAGCATTAAATATATCACGCGTATTAATAGCATCTGAAGTTTTTCCCCGAAGGATTCCATTATAAGATGGATCATGTGATAAAAATTCATTAGCGACTTTTACAAGTCCTTCACCGGAGGCATGATATTCAAAACATCCGCATTCTTTATATTCTGATTGATAAGGTTTATCTAATCCCCACCATCCTATTGCACCGGTTATATCGTTTGAACCTCTTAAAATTTCTCCGTTAACCAATATTCCGGCACCTATTCCAGTACCAACTGAAATGAAAATAGCATCCTTGCATCCCTTTGCCGCCCCTTGCCATGCTTCACCAAGAATATAGCAAGTTCTATCGCTGTCAATTTTTATTTTTATTGACTTAATATTCGATTGAATTTCGTGTAAAAGGGGGTATTCATCCCATCCGGGAATATTTGGTGCCCAAACTTTTCCGGTTTTTGAATAACTAATACCGGGTACTGAAATTCCAATTGATTCAATTCCAACATTTTCATTATTTGCAAAGTTTAACAAATTTCTAAGATGATCTTGTATTAATAATCCTACTTCCATTCCTTTTCTCTTTTGCAAAGGAACAATTTTTTTATGAATCATTTTCCCGTTGTTAATGAATATTGCTCCGGCACATTTAGTTCCGCCCAAATCAATTCCTATAACCGACATACTACACACCTGATTTAATTTTAATAATAACTTAACTGGAATTTATAAGATTGCCGGTAGGAATGTCAATAAAAAATTTAGTTTAAAAAAAATGTTGACTTTTAATAATAAATTATTATAAACTATAGCCTTAAAATAAATTCGGAATAATAAGCAGCCCAAATCAACGTCTTGCATAGGGAGAGTTATTAATATATTTTAGAATTTTTTAATGGCAAAGTGACCGGCTCCAAATAAGCCTGCATTAGCGCCTAATTTAGAAGCAACAAATTTTACTTCGTTCATAAACAATGGTTGAGCCCATTTTGAGGCTTCAAGTTTTATATCCTCTAAAAATTGAAGGGCAGGTCCAAATAATGAACCTCCAAATATTATTAATTCCGGATTAAAAAGACTTATTAAATTAGCAGTAGCTATACCCCATAATTCTATACTTTCTTTAAGTACTTTTTTAGCTATCGGATCATTTTCCTTGTATGCTTGGAAAATATCGTTAGTAGTTATGCTGTAAATATCTAATTTTTTAAAGTATCCTTTAATATTTTTATTCTTTAATATATATTCTTTTGTAGTGTTAAGTAGCCCTTTAGCCGAAGCTAGATTTTCAAAACATCCTCGGACCCGGTATATTTCCTTGAATTGACGATTAATTGCCAGCCATCCAACCGCTCCAACGCCATCGTTAAAACCGTGCAATATTCTTCCATCGATAAGCACACCTGCCCCAATCCCTCTGCCGATTGATAGGAAAATAGCATTTCTAGATTTTTTGGCGATGCCTAACCATTTTTCACCTAATATATCACAGGTACGTTTACTTGCTATTTTTACCAAGATTTTCTTTTCTACAAACAAATAATTCAATTCTTTTCGCAAAGGATAATTATTCCAACCCGGTATATTAGGAGCCCATACATTACCTGTCTTTGAATAGAAGATGCCCGGTACTGCGATTCCAATGGATTTTATTTCTAATGGTTTGTGTTCGAATAAATCAAAAATCTTTTTTATCTGATTTTGAAAGAGTAAGCTGACATTTGAACCTTCCAAATTTTCTAAGCTTGCTGTTTCCCTGAATAAAACTTTACCCGATTTACTCAGTGCAGCACTCGTGACGCAATTGCTCATTAAATCTATTGCAATTATTGCCAAATTAAGCTCCTTTGTTTTTCAGATAAAAGAAATTTTAGATTGTATACTAGCTTTAAAGTAGTTTCCCGATTATTATTTGAAGCCATCTCTTTTTTAAGAGGTTATTTTGGGAGTTTTATAAAACTCGAAAATCGAAAGCCACTCCCTCTATAATATAAAAATATAATTATTTTATATACTAAATAAAATAAATAAATCTTAGTAAATTTTTATTGTATATTATAATTTTAATTAAAAAAACAAGTGACAGGATGAAAATTGCTATTGTATCTGATTTGCATTTAGGTTATGATTTATTTAGAGAAGATGCATTTAATCAAGCAAAGCAAGCATTAGATATGGCTTATGAACTTTCTGATATGCTTTTAGTTCCAGGAGATGTTTTTGATGTTCATTATCCAAGACCTGATGTTATTGCAGAAGCAGTAAATTTATTTGGAGCTCAAAAATAATAGAAGTAAAAGGAGCAAAAGCATTTACAAATATTCCAATAATTGCAATACCTGGAAATCATGAAATAACTTCTCAAAATACACAAAATGCTGTTAAATTACTTTCATTAGCAGGACTTCTTGTTGATACTAGTGAAGCTTATACAATAGTACAAAAAGAAGATGAAAAAATAGCAATATTCGGATTAAGTAATGTTTCTGATCTAAGTGCAAAGCAAAAAGTAAAAGACTTAAATCCAATACCAATTAGCAATGCATTTAATATTTTTATGTTTCATCAAACAATTTATG
>CAJXGP010000096.1 GCA_913053915.1 uncultured Ignavibacteriales bacterium
ACTGTTAATTTTTCAATATAAATCCCTTTTTGGTTCCGGCTTGTCCAGGTTAGGACTACGGATATAGTCCAAGTTTAATAACTATGGATGAAATCCATAGAGACCTGGATAAAGGAAAAGACAAGAACTGCAACGCAGTTCAAGTAAATATTTTCACAACATTGAAAGTTTTTATTTCAACTCCTTCGTAGTTGGTGTGTGTTTTGGGTGTTTTTTTTCCGCACTTCGTACGGAGTTATTAAAACTTCAACTCCTTCGTAGTTGTCGGATTTTGTATTCGTGCTTTCTTTTCGGAATAACTGCCTTTTTTGTCGTTTATAACACAATACTTTTGCAAATTGAAAAAGACATCTTTATTTTTAGAGTGTTATACATAAATAATAGGGGAGAATTTTTTTATTCCATTTTTAGATAAAATTTTTTAGGAGAAAATATTATGGCTAGAAAAAAAATTGCTTTAATAGGCGGAGGACAAATAGGCGGCGTGTTGGCGCAATTAATTGCTAAGAGAGAGCTAGGCGATGTTGTGATGTTTGATATTGTTGAGGATATGCCTCAAGGAAAAACGTTGGACATTGCCGAAGCGGCAAGAATTGAGGGATTTGATGTGAAAGTTACCGGTACAAATAGTTATAAAGACATTGCCGGTTCCGATCTTATAATTGTAACCGCAGGTTTACCTCGTAAACCGGGGATGAGCAGAGATGATTTGCTAACTACCAATGCGAAAATTATAAAGGCGGTTGCTGAAGGTGTACGTGACAATGTACCTGATGCAATCGTAATTATTATTTCTAATCCTTTGGATGCTATGGTAACTTTATTTAAAAATGTTACAGGTTTTCCATCAAACAGGGTAATGGGACAAGCAGGCATATTGGACTCTTCTCGTTTTTCAACATTTATTGCATGGGAGCTAGGCGTTTCCGTTAAAGATGTTAATGCAATGGTTCTGGGCGGACACGGTGATACTATGATTCCTATTATTCGCCATGCTAATGTTAATGGGATACCTGTACTTGAGTTGCTTGAAAGAAAATACAAAAATAAGGAAAAGGTAAAAGAAGTTAAAGACTTGATACCCTGCAGTTTAGATGAAATCTTTATCTTTATTAAAGAGGAATCTTTTGCCTTAAAGATCAGAAACGCTTACTTCCGGTGTGTGCATTGCTGGAAGGTGAATTTGATGTTAATGGTTATTACGTTGGCGTTCCTGTCGTATTAGGCGCAAACGGTGTTGAGAAGATTATTGAATTTAGTCTGGATGAAGAAGAGCAAGCCGCATTCGATAAATCGATTTCTGCAGTTAAAAATCTTATTGCCAATATGGAAAAATTAGGCTTTTAGCTTTGTCATAATTATTGATTCTGCTAATCGACAGGGATTTACTTTACAAAATTCCCTGTCGATTATATAACTTTATCACTAGTAGTAATAATGAAATTTCTCAGATATAAGTTGAGATAGTTCAATGTGAAATGGAATTTTAAAAGCATGAGGAAATTCGAAACAGGTATGTATTGATTAAAAACCCCCAATTTAAGTCGGATTTTTTTTCTTTGATTGAATAAATATTTAATAGCCATCGGTCAATTTATTCTTTTTATTACAATCACGGTAGCATCGTCTTTCCAAGCTTTATTATCACCGAATTCATCAACAGACCTAAAAATTATGTTTAATATTTCATCTGCATTCATATCTTTATTTTGTAAAATTAGGTTTTCCAATTTTTTTAATCCGAACTCTTTCCCCTCATTATTTTCTCTTTCAAAAATATAGTCGGTGAATAGAACAAGGACACTATCCGGACTTAAATAAGTAAAGGAGCGTTGAGGTTCAATTTCAGGTAATGCGCCTAATAGAAGACCGGTAGATTCTAATCTAGATATTCCTTCATCCTTAACTAGAATAGGTGAAGGATGCCCGGCATTGATATAAAACAAATTTCCCTTTTGCTCAATTTCTGCATAAAAAAGAGAAATAAAACGAGTAGAGTAGACATTTCGATAAAGAACAGAGTTTAATTTTTTGAAAGTGTAAACCATTTTCATATTTCGTTCAAGGCCCATTCTCAATCCAACTACGGCATCTCGAGCCATAAGAGCAGCCGGAATACCATGTCCGCTGGCATCACCGATACAAACACCGAATTCATTTGGACCAAATCTGTAATAATCAAATAAGTCTCCCCCGACCAATTCCGCCGGCTTGGAGCACCCGGCAATTTGAAAATTAGGGATTTCAGGCGCTTGTGTGGGTAATAAACTTTTCTGAATTTGAGCAGCTTGCTCCAATTCACTTTTAATAGATTCCGAGAATAAACGATAATTTAAAGAAGTACGTACCGCATTTAAACACAACTCAATTTCTTCACGTACCCATCCGCTTTTAAGATCAAAAACAATTATCCAACGGTAATCTTGATTATGTACCGTAATAGCTACCGGTACGGAATATTCGTTTTTGAGGCCTTTTAATAATTCTATTCCTGTTACCGGATTATCAAAAATGTATGTTTTCGATTTTAAGATAGATTGTACAGTATCGGAACCTAACGAGATTTTAGGAACACTCTCCGATCGCTCGCCATTTGAATTTGGTGAAATTAAAAAAAATTCATCATCGGATTTTTCAAAAATACGTCCATAAGCCAAATGGAGGTCTGTACCGAACGTATTTTCAATTTCCTTTGTTATAGTAAATAGATAATCATTCCCTGTCTTCTCATGTCCTATCTTATTAAGTAATGAATCCAGTTTCCTGTAAAATTCTTTCGGTTCAATCATAAAACACCTCATAAAATTATATTATACTAAAATAATCATAAAATGATTAAGGACACTATGCTTTCTAAAGATTTAATAAATAATTAATGAATGGTCTTCCGTTCAAGTTACAGTGGGAAATTCCGGTGCAGAGTAAATTCATAAATTACATGAGTACTAAGGTATTAAAAATACAAACAGAATTAGTTCAAAATTTATACTTCGATTGCATTTCACAGGATGGTTGAGAAATTAATAAATATGTTTCATTATAAATAAAAAAAGTTGTACAAAATACAAGAAATTGTCACTCTAAACTGCCTGTTCACCTCACGTGGAAAGTAAAGAGTTTCCTTTTTAAGCAAAATCAGAAATTCTTCACCACACTGCTTCTAAGAATGACAATATAAATTACTTTGATAATAAAACTATTTTGGATATTTACCTTACAACACAAGATAGCTATTCTAAAAAATGGGGAAGGAAAACTTTATTTTTTAATTCTCGATTTTCACATCTTCCGAACACTCAGAATGGTAAAAAGACTAAGTTGTGTTGTAGAATTAAGAAGGAATGACGTTAACGTATTTTCTATTGCCTCTTTTGGTTTCAAATTTAACAATACCGTTAGCAACAGCAAATAAAGTATCATCCCCACCTTTTTTAACATTAGCTCCCGGATGAAATTTTGTTCCTCTTTGTCTTATAAGAATATTGCCTGAGAGAACCCTTTCACCTCCAAACTTCTTCACGCCAAGTCGTTTTGAATTACTATCTCTTCCGTTCCTGGATGAACCTTGACCTTTTTTATGAGCCATCTTTAATCTCCTCTTCCAACCTACTTATTTTAGTAATTTCAATTTTTGTTAATTGTTGTCTGTGACCGTTTTTTTTCTCGTAGCCTGTTCTTCTTTTCTTTTTAAAAACAACAATCTTTTCATCCTTTACATCTCCCAATATTTTTGCTTCCACCTTCACACCCTCAACATAGGGGTTACCAATCTTAATCCCGTTTTCATCGCTATGCAATAAAACTTTATCGAATGTGATCGTTTCTTTATTTTCATTTAATTTCGGGACATAATGAGTTTCATTCTCAGCAACCTTAAATTGCTGTCCTAAAATATCAACAACCGCAAACATATTAACCTCTTTTTTCTAAATTCAAAGTTTAAAATTAAGGAATTACCAATCGCAAGTCAATGATTAGAAATAAAAAATTCAAATGTTCTCAAATGTAAATCGAAACTATGAAACTTTTTTATTAAGTCATGGTAATTAAATTAATTGGGAAAATATTACTTTTTCAACCTGAATGAAAATTCCGTTCCTGCATTCAACACACTTTTCACTTCTACCTTTGAACCGTGCGCTTCTACAATATGTTTAACAATGGCTAGTCCAAGGCCTGTACCGCCAACCGAGCGTGATCTTGCTTTATCAACCCTATAGAATCTCTCGAAAATTCTTTGAATATCCTCTTCAGAAATCCCCAGCCCTGTATCCCTTACAATAATTTTGGCTGTTTTATCTTCTTCTTCAACTAATACTTCTACTTTCCCTCTTTCGGTATATTTTATTGCATTTTGGATCAAATTAATCATTACCTGACTTAATTTACTTTTGTCGCCAAATAATTGTAAATATTCCCGGATCGGATAATAGATCAAATCGATGTTTTTTCCTTTTGCAATAGGTATAAAGTCATCGACTATTTTTTTTAAGTACTCATTTATATTAAAATATCTAAAGCTCATTCTCATTTCACCCGATTCAATCCTGGAAATATCGATTAAATCATTCAACAGGTTATTAAGATTGAGAGTATGTTGATTGGCTTTTTCCAAAAAATATTTATTTACGGAGGGATCATTTATTGCTCCGTTGAATAAAGTTTCGATATAACCTTGGATTGCAAAAATCGGTGTTCTGAGTTCATGAGATACATTAGCTATAAATTGTGTTCTCATTTTTTGCAGTTTCTTTAAATATTCGATATCGTTATTAGTTTTTTCAAACATTAGTTTGATATCATCTTGTAAGCTATTGAGGTTTTTACTCAATAAGATTTCACCCGAAGATGAATACTTATTATTCCTTATATTATTTATAATCGTTTTTATTTCATTTAATTCCTTATTTCTTTTTTTGCCGATAAGATCAAGAAGAAGAATATTCATTACTATTAGAAGTAAGGTCAAAAGAAAGAAAATTAAGGAGAAGTGGACTAAAAAATAAAAAATTAAAATAATAAACGCATTAAAGAATAATAATTCTTTTAAATAAATACGGGATGATATAATATTTAGTTTTATTTTAATCAATGTTTTTGAATTTATATCCAACTCCTTTAACGGTTTCAATTAAATTGGAGAATTTACCGAGTTTTTCTCTAATTTTCCTAATATGTACATCAATAGTTCGGTCGACAACGAAAACATCTGTGCCCCAGATATCTTTAAGCAGAATATCTCTTGTTAAAACTTTACCGGGATTTGAAGCAAAATAATACAATAGCTCAAATTCCTTTTTAGGTAATATCTTCCGTTCTCCGTTCACCTCAACGATATACTGCTCTTTATCTATTAAAACAGGGCCGATAATTAATTTAGAAGATTCATTTTTTCCCTCTCCGGTTTTCTCTCCTTTTCTTAGGTTGGATTTTACTCTTGCGATTAATTTTTTAGGAGATATGGGCTTTTGTATAAAATCATCGGCGCCCAATTCCAATCCTTTTATCTCTTCGGCTTCATTACCCCTAGCCGTTAAAAATATAACCGGTATATCATTAAAATTTGTTTGCTCTTTAATTTTCTTGAGGACTTCGTATCCATCTAATTTAGGCATCATTATATCTAGAATTATAAGGTCCGGATTTTCAGAAATTTTGCTGAGCGCTTCATTGCCGTCAAACGCAGTTATAACGTCAAAACCTTCTTGTTTAAGATTGTATAATAAAAATTCTACAATATCCGGTTCATCGTCAACTAAAAGTATTTTTGCCGTCATATTATTCACTTAATTTTAATTTCGGTTTTATTAGAAGCCGATTTATACATAGTTTCAATTATTTTCATTCTGGAAAGAGCCTCATCTGCCGGTGAAAAAACCGGATTTAAACCCTGAACCGCGCCGAGAAAGCTTTTTATTTCATTAGTGTAGGATTTCTTAAAAGCGTTTGAATATGTAGTAGACCTGGAGGGAGTTAAATCGACATACTGTTCATGAATTTTTTTTGATACTCGAAAAGGATTCAACGAAGCGCTTCCTTTTGTCCCATAAAGATTAAGGTAAAAAGAGTCTCTTTCGGACGGAAGCGACCAACTGGTTTCAATATTTATCAAGGAAGAGTTTTTACATCTGATAAAACTAACCGAAGAATCTTCGACGGTTTTTGTATTATGATAAAAATTTTGAGTTGTAACTGAATCGACCTGCGGGTAGTTCAACAGCCAAAGTGCAAGATCGAGAATCAATATACCGAGGTCGATTGTAACACCGCCGCCGGCCATTTCTTTTTTTGTAAACCATAGTTCAGTGCTGCTTTGCCTTCTTATCCATCCGCATTTTACATAAAACGGTTCACCGATTTCATTTGAACTAATCAAACTTCTTAACAACATTGCATCCGGTCTAAACCGAAGGTTCATCCCAACCATTACTTTTCTTTTATACTTATTAGCTGCATTAATAATTTGTTTTGTTTCCGAATGACTCAGAGCAAGTGGTTTTTCGATAAGGATGTCCTTTTGTGCTTTCAGGCAATCAATTGCAATATTTTTATGAGCGTTGGTAGGCGTTGTTATAATTACCGCATCAATATCACATTTTGCAAGCATTACATTATAATCTTTATATTTTTCTTTAATGTTGAATTTGTTTGCTATTGTTTCCAACCTGTTCTTGTTTATCTCTGCTACAGCGGAAATAACGGCATCATTATTTTTAGACAAATTGGGCAAATGAACTAATTGTGCCATACCTCCAAGCCCGATTACTGCAACTTTTGTTTTAGTCATTAATTGATAACCTCATGATGAATAAACTTATTTTCGCAGAATAATTTGGTCTTCTCCGCGATACCGTCCGGATCAATACCCAAGAGACGGTGTAGTTCGCCTTGAGTTCCATGTTCTACAAAATTATCGGGTAATCCAATTCTCAGAACATCATTTTTGTATTCTTTCTCCGCTAGATATTCTAAAATTCCGCTTCCAAAACCGCCGTAAAGCGTATTTTCTTCCAGAGTAACAATTTTATTATAGCGTTTTGCAACCTCATCAATAATATCCATATCCAAAGGTTTAGCAAATCTCATGTTAATGACTTCAGTGTTAATACCTTCGGAATCCAGTTTATCAGCGGCTATTAACGCATAATTAACCATTGAACCGATAGCTAGAAAAGCTACATCTTTGCCCTCTCGAAGTAACTCACCCTTCCCAA
>CAJXGP010000097.1 GCA_913053915.1 uncultured Ignavibacteriales bacterium
GATTCTTCCAAACCGGTTTCTTCATTCTCAAGTAAATAAGAAATCTTCTCAAGTCTTTTTAATTTATTTTCAAACGATTCTTTAGCTGTTTTTTTCGGCATGATTAAACTTTTTTGTTTTGTATATTTTCAATATTAAATAGCTATTTATGTATGAGTTCTTCCTGAAATGTTAATATTTCAGAAATGTCATCCTCGCGAAAAATGTCCTTACCAACCGGAAAATTAAAATATATTTTAGATTTCCTTTTCATTAGAATAACCATATTACAATATGTATTATAAATTAAAAATAATAAATATTTATTACTTTAATTTAAGATTTAAAATTAAATTTATCAGTTATTTTTTAAATTCAGTTCTATATTGTCATCCCAAAATTTTAAGAGTGTCTTTTCATTCGGATTAAACATACCGGCTCTTTTAACTAATTTTTGATTTTGTTCGACAAGCGCAAATCCCAATTTAAGTATTTTATTAATATCATGGGATTCAATAGTTCCGACCAGTAAGGAAAGTTTATTGTTTACTATGAGCTGTTTCCGTTCCATATTCTGAAGTAACATATAAATTAAGTTATCCAGTTGTTGAGATTTTCTTCTTACCTGATCAAGCGGAATTCGGAAACCATACGAAGATAAAATATCATTGACACTATCTTTCAACCTTCCGCATAACATCAAGATGTTTTTTGTAGCTTTATAAGAAAAATCATCGATAAAAACAAAGAGATCATCTTGATTAGGAGTTGCGAGTTCCATAGCTGCAGAGGGAGTAGGGGCTCTTAAATCCGCTGTAAAATCGGCAATAGTAAAATCCACTTCATGCCCAACTCCCGAAATAATCGGAATTTTGGAATTAAATATTGCCCGTGCGACAATCTCTTCATTAAAAGCCCATAAATCTTCTATTGAACCTCCCCCTCTTCCGGCGATAATCACATCAACATCTTTCCTTTTGTTTAATTGCCGGATACTATCAACGATTCCTTCAGCGGCGCCGCTACCTTGAACTTTTGTTGGTGCAATAATAAATTCTACCAATGGAAATCTTCGTTTGGCAACGCTAATCATATCCCTGAAAGCAGCTCCGTCAATCGCAGTTACAATTCCTATTTTTTTAGGAAATATTGGTATCGGCTGTTTAAATTCCTCATCAAACAAACCTTCTTGGGCTAATTCTTGTTTGAGTCTTTCGAATGCAGCTTGAAGTTCACCGATTCCGGCAGGTTTCATCGATCTAACATCAAGTTGATAGCTACCTCGCGGGGGATATACCGTTATTCTGCCTGTTACGGTAACCTTCATTCCGTTTTGCGGTGTAAAGAAAACATAATTGTTTAATCCTTTCCACATCGTGCACGAAATTACCGAATTGGAATCTTTCAAATTAAAATACCAATGACCTGAAACATGTGCTTTAAATCCCGATATTTCACCTTGAACGGTTAATTGATTAAAATTACCTTCGAGTGTCCGTTTAATTTGTTTTGTTAATTCTGAAACTGTTAAGATCATGTGAAATATTCCTGTTTAAGCTGATTTTAAACTCTACTTTCACCTCTTGGAATTTTACACAAGTAAAAGGAAATTAAATTCAACTTTACTTTTTAAACAATTCTTTTCTAAATATCAAACAGTACTGATGATGTCTATTAGAAACCCAAGCATTATTTATCCCTAAAGCAACCAAAGGTTTATCATTTTGCAACCATATTTTTTCATCTTTCAACACCCAACTTTTTTTTCCTCTTTTGGTCAATGAAATAGCGGTATCAAAAGCCAACGGAAAAAGTTTACTCTTATAATAAACGTTATTTATAATCACGGTCAGATAACCGTTATCTTTAGTAATATCAAAAACCAAATCAAAAATTCTTGCTTGTTTCTCTAAAAATTCATCATAATCTTTAATATTACCGATATCATCTTTACTGGAAGAATAAATGGTAGATAATCCTTTATCGCTACGGATTTTTTGTCTGAGTGAATTACGTTCCAACTGATTCCAATATGGAGGCGAGGTAATAGTATAATCAAATTTAATATCATTTAAACCGGTATTCATTAAAAAAGTTGCAATTTCAGAAGAATCTCCGCACAACGGCACAATTTTATTTTGATAATTTTTTCTGTTTATTCTGTCTCTTGCGATTTCAAAATAATATTTTGAAAGCTCGACGGCAACTCCGTTTCTATTTAAATTGCCTGTCGCAATCAATGTACTACCTGTTCCCATAAACGGATCGAAAACCCATTGATTTTCTTTTGTAAAAAACGAGATGAATTCTTCAACTAAAGTTTCGGGAAATTTTGCCGGGTGGAGAATCTCATCATTTCTTCTCCTCGGCGGTAAATGAATGAACCAAGATTTTGTGAATTTAATCCATTCTTTGCCTGTGAGCATATTTAATTTATTCGCAAGGTTATATCTGCCTCTTTCTCCAAGATCTAAATAATTATTTCGTTTTCCCATAATAATAATAGAACTTTCGATTTGAAAAGTGATGTCTTTAAAAAATTTAGTTACAAATTACTATCTTTATCGTTAAAAAATTTAAAAAAAATAAATGAGACATTTCTAAAAAGGTTATTCCCTTTTTCCTGAATTATGAATATTAACAAAAAATTAAAGATTTTTCACTAAAGAAATATCTTTATTAGAGAAAACTCATAGATTATTATTTGAGGAAGCATCGAGATATATTTGAAAGTACAAAATGAAAGAGCTGGAAAATAATTTTCCCTCTTTAACGGTTGCATCAAATTTTCTGTTAGTTACCGTTTATAAAAGATAATCAATTCAAATTATTATTATTCCGAGTCGTTCGACAAATTTTTCAATTAAGTGAATAATAGACCGGTTGTTAAATCAATCTAAGGTTTTTTCATATCGCCAAAAAATTCTGGAGACCTTGGAATTTGCATATTTCATATAAAACGGAATAGGTCCGACCCATGGAATAATTGCTTTGGAATATCCTATATTTTTCATATCAGCGAGACATTTTTTAAACAATATACCGCCGATGCCTTTTCCTCTGAGCGAATTAGCCGTACCCATCGGTCCAAACCAGCCGGTTCCCTTATTATTAACCTCAAAAGCAGAAAAGGCGCCTATGACACCGTTTTGTTCCGCAATAAAAAGACTAACCGGATCATTATTAAAAGATTCATTAACCTCGCTAATCCAAGCGTTAAAATCTTCGTCGATCCATTTCATAATACCGGGAAAATCCTTTTTTTCGGCTCTTCGGCAAATAATATTCTGCAATTTCAATTTATTCTCTTCTTCTTGAGTATCGAAATTTACAAGAGACAAATCTGCCGTTAAATTGGAAGTATCGCCGAATTTTTTAAATCCGTTTTTTTCAAAAAAACAAACGGCTTCCGTATAAAAAGGATCAACGCCGGGCATAAAATAATTCGGATAGGATTCATAAACTCTGATTTTACCGACGCCCTTTTTTCGCATTTGGTCTTCTATGTTTTTGTATAATGATGTGGCGGTACCCAAGTGCCTGAAATTGGGATTAACGCATAAAAGCTTTATATATCCAATTTTTTCGCCAAACCGATCCTTTATTACTCCCTGTATAAAAGCGATAGGTACATGTGATTCATCCTCAAAAGCGGTTAAAGTTAATTCGGGATCATAGTCCTGTTCTCCAAATGTTTTTTCTCTTAGAAGGAAATCAGGCATTATATCAAGCTCCATACTAAGACGGCATAATTTTGCCGTATCACTTAAAATATCTTCGGAAAATTTTCTGATTTTCATAAATGCCTCTATGTTTTAGAAATAAGCTGAAAAGAAATTTAAATATAACCCAATGACAATTTCTTGAAAATTATCAGCAGGTTTTTTGAAATAAATATTCTACCGGTATCCGGTACCTTTCTAGGTAATTTTATCAATTATAAACTTATAATTTACAAATATTTCAAATAGAATTGAAATTATTTGGTTAGTTAATTTATTATCTTTCACTTGAATTTTAACATTATTTTTATGATTTTTTTATTGTTTTAAAATCATAGAGATGGAAAACAAAATTTATTGTATAGAAGGTCAAAACAAATGGAAAAGAAAATTTCGTTTATAATTAATGATACGGAACTTACGGTAAAAGTTAATCCTAATGTTGTATTGCTCGATTTTTTAAGGAAAGAACTTCATTTAACAGGTACAAAAGAAGGCTGTAAAGAGGGCGATTGCGGAGCTTGTACTGTTTTGGTTGGACGTTTGGATAACGGTAAAATTATATATTTGACAGTTACTTCGTGTTTATACGCTATGGGAAATACCGAAGGTAAACATATTGTTACAATTGAAGGATTAAATCAAAACGAACTTACAATGCCGCAAAAAGAATTTGTTGATGAAGGTGCTTCTCAATGTGGATTTTGCACACCCGGCTTTATCGTTTCTTTAACAGGATATTTCCTTAATCATAATAGCTTTTCTTTTAATGAAGCTGTTAACGCTCTTGGTGGAAATATTTGCAGATGTACAGGCTACACATCAATTAAAAGAGCCGTAAAAAAATCAATTGATATCCAATCTTTTAATTTAAACGGTGAGAACAATCATTTAAAATCTCTTATCGATAATAACATCATCCCTAAATATTTTTCAACTATTCTCAATAGATTGAAATTAATCGCACACCGGCCCGAATCGAAAAAACAAATTGTGGACGGTGAAAAGATTTTAATAAACGGTGGAACCGATTTGTTCGTTCAAAAACCGGATGAATTATTAAATGAAGAAACAATTTTTATAAGTGAGCAAGAATCAAAATACATTGAAGAAAAAGAAGGTAAAATCATTATCGGTGCTGCCGCAACTTTCGAAATGATCAAGAAATCGGAAATAATGCAAAAATATTTTAATAATATTGAAAGTTATTTGAACCTTGTTGCTTCTCAGCAAATCCGCAATAGTGCAACAATAGCCGGAAATATTGTTAATGCTTCGCCAATAGGAGATATGACCGTATTTCTTTTATCACTAAATTCTACAGTTATTTTAAATAACGGGAACTCAAAAAGAGAAATTTATCTCAAAGATTTTTATAAAGGATACAAAACAATAGACAAAAAGGCTAATGAAATTATCGAGCAAATAAGGTTCGACGTGCCGGATGAACATTTTAATTTTAACTTCGAAAAAGTTTCAAAGCGGACACACCTTGATATTGCAAGTGTAAATACGGCAATAGGCATAAGCGTTTTAGAAGGAATAATTTGCGATATCCATATTTCAGCGGGTGGAATAGCACCAATTCCTCTTTATTTAAATAGAACATCTAAATATTTATTAAGTAAAGAACTTAATACTGCAAATATAGATAAAGCACTTAAAATTGCTCAAGAAGAAATTTCTCCTATTAGCGATGTCCGGGGGAGTGCCGATTATAAAAGGTTTTTGTTAAATCAATTAATTAAATCACATTTTCTTGTTTTGTTTCCCGGAAAATTCAACATTGAGGAATTAGTATGAAAAACCAAGATATAATTAAACATGTAAAGGGAGAATCACTTTTTGCGATATTTCATACTATTAAATATTTTTCTGTACCATTAAATTTTAAAATATCAGCCCCGTTAACACCGGAAAAAGTATTAACATCACTATATTCCATAGACTAAAATAAATTTATAATATGAGAGAATTTAAACTTTGGAAATTTATCGCTTCGGAACTACAAACAGGCAAAAGAATATCCTTAATGATTGTTGCTGCTTCTAATAGATCATCGCCCGGTCGTGCCGGTTTTAAAATGGCTGTTACCGAAAATACCAAGTGTTACGGTACCATAGGCGGTGGAATTATGGAGCGCAACTTAATTAAAAAGGCACCTGATTTAATTATAGGAAACAAAAAAATTATAATAAAAAAATTATATCATAATCCAAATTCATCGTTCGAAACATCGGGATTAATTTGCGGCGGCAATCAAACAATAATTATTATTAATTTGGCGAAATCCGATTTAACAATTGTTAAAAAAATAATTGACGGTTTCAATAAAGGAGAGAAAGCAACTTTATGTATTACGCCTCTTGGATTGAAATATGCATCTGAGGTATATGATAAACGTTCGATTAATTTTAATTATAATACTGAAAATGATTGGGAATATTGCGAAAGTTATGGGATGCCTGATACAATTTATATAATTGGCGGCGGTCATGTTGGACTTGCAGTTGCACATGCAATGTCAACTCTCGATTTTCGTATTTTTACATTTGATCCAAGAAAAGATGTTTTTACAGTAAAACAAAATATTTATTCTAATAAAATATTCAATATCCCTTATGAGAAGGTTGGGGAATTTATTGAAGAGGGAAACCGCTCTTATGTTGTAATTTTAACATCGGAGATGAATACCGATATAATTGCACTTAAATCGATAATAAAAAAGAATGTCGGATATATCGGTTTAATGGGAAGTAAAGTTAAGATTAAAAAAATATTCAACAGTTTGACGCAAGAGGAATTTGATCCAAAATTATTCGATAAAATTTCTGCGCCGATTGGGATAGAAATTTATGCCGAAACACCCGAAGAAATTGCCGTTAGTATTGCTGCAGAGATAATTAAAACTAAATATAATGATTCAAAAAAAAGCTTTACGGCATTGGATCGAAAAACTCCTCTTAGAGCAGGCTAAAATATCGAAGATTTATAGAGACTTCGAGAAGCTAATATTGCAAAATTTCAGATTCCCGTCATTGCGATGAGGAGATTGCGAAGAAAAAGCAATCTGTTGTATTTACAAAATAACATTTGATTGACATGTAATCTTATTATTCTTACATTGAACTCTGATTTTCATAAAAATTATAAGAGGAATTCAACATGCGGTTTATTAACAGTCGAGCAAAATTAAAGCTTACCAAAGAAGAACTTGAAGAAGTACAAACCATCATCCATTCTCGAGTATTAAACCTTTCCGGAAGAGAAAAAGCAAAAATTCTTCTTGAATATTATAAGGGTAATACAATTTCAAATATTGCTCAAAAACATAATACTAACCTACCAAAAATAGAGCATATAATTGATAACGCTTTACAAGTAGGAGTTATTCCATCGTTTAGGAGCAATCCAGTCGCTAAAAGTTCTATCACACAAGGGAAAACCGTTGAGAATTCCCGAAATGGACTATGGGGAGTCTAACAAAGATGATGAATTAATTTTA
>CAJXGP010000098.1 GCA_913053915.1 uncultured Ignavibacteriales bacterium
GTTTTCAATCAAATCCAAACTTCCTATTCCGTGAATCGCTCCCAAGTCATTGAGTTGACTAACTAATTTGACAGGGTTCAACTCAATCCCATTTAATGTAACCGGAATACCTTTTTGAAATCCAATGTTGATAATTGCCGGAACATCAGGTGCATTTTTAGGATCTGTGGTTATTTGATAAGCATCTTCGGGCGGAGCTGTTTCAGGATCTTCCAAAACACCGCATTCGATTGAAATTCCCCACAAATTTTCATCAATAGAATAAGGGGAATCTTTCGTTGCTTTAACCGGAATATTATGAGATTCGGCATAATATATTTCTTCTTCTCTACTTTTAAATTCCCATAATCTCAGAGGAGCAATAACTTCTATATCCGGAGCCAATGTTTGGATTCCAACTTCAAAACGAACTTGATCATTCCCTTTACCGGTGCAACCGTGAGCAATAGCATCGATATTTTCCTGTTCGGCAACATTTACAAGCATTTTAGCAAGTAACGGTCTGCCGATTGCCGTAGCCATTGGATACGCACCTTCATACAGTGCACCGGCTTTCAATGCTTTCCAGACATATTTAGAAATAAACTCCTCACGTAAATCGACTACCACAGATTTTAACGCTCCGGTTTTCAATGCCTTTTCTTTTATTCCTTCCATTTCGTGTACCTGCCCCAAAAAGCCGGTAGCAGTAATAATATCAACATTATATTTTTCTATCAGCCATTTAACCATCACGGAGGTATCTAACCCTCCGGAATATGCAACTACGATTTTTCTTTTCAACGATTTTCCTCCTTTTTATAAATTAGTTTTTTGATGTCGATTTAATTGAACTTAATTCAGTCATCATGTTTTTAATTAATTCAACTAATTCGGGAATTCTATTGTGTGCGCTGGGAATAATAATAACCGTATCATCACCGCCCACAGTACCCATTATAGCAGAATTATTAATCCTATCTATAAAATGAGCAATTCCCTGGGCACGACCTGCTAAAGTCCTTATTACTACAAGCGATTCATTATTTTCTACGCTTAAGATTTCGAAACCTATCAATTTTGCAATCTGTTTCCCCGATTCGGTTGAATCGAGAATGTATCTTGGACCATATTCCATAAAAGTCCTAATAACGCCAAGTTCGGCAAAATCCCGGCTTAAGGTTGCCTGCGTTATTTGAATACCTTCATCACTCAATATTTTCACCATTACCTCGTGAGACGATATGACTTGTGAGTTGAGTATTTCCTTTATGCGATTCAACCTTCTTAATTTACTAGACATGTTATCACCAATAATTATTTATAAATTATTTAATTAGTCCCGATAAATTAATAATTACTTTCTTAAAAGAAAGAAGAAATTTCATAACCTCATTCTGAGTAATGATGAACGGTGGAAGAAGCCGGATAACGGAATCGCCTGAGGTACCGACCAATACAGATTCATTGAGCATCAAACCGGCAATTTTCTTTGATGAAATATTTTTTTCAAGTTCAATCCCTATCATCAAACCTTTCCCTCTTATTTCTTTAACAAAAGGTAAATCTAACGCATATAATGAATTCATTAAAGTATTTCCCCATTTGGAAATAAAATTTAATAAATTATCGTCTATCAGTTCTACAACCTTATTTGCGGCGGCAATAGCAATAAGGTTACCGCCGAAAGTTGAACCATGATCGCCGGGTTGAATTGAACCGGCAATCTTCGATGAACAAATTACAGCTCCCAACGGTAAACCATTGGCAATTCCTTTTGCTGTTGTAACCATATCCGGAATAATATTTTCGTGTTGATATGAAAAGAATTTACCCGTACGCCCAAAACCGGTTTGAATTTCATCGATAATAAGAAGAATATCTTTTTCATCGCAAAATTCTCTTAATTCCTTTATGAAACCTTTTGGGGCAACGTTCACTCCTCCTTCGCCTTGAATTGTTTCGATTAGAATTGCAACCGTATCATCCGAATATGCTTTTTTAAATTCATCAATTACACCGAAAGGAACATAGCTAAAACCGGGCAGCATAGGTTCAAATCCTAAATGAAACTTATTTTGACCGGTTGCAGATAAACTGCCGTAAGTTCTACCGTGAAAACTATTTAATGCCGAAATAATTTTGTATCTGCCTTTCCCCCATTTCCTGGCAAATTTAATGGCGGCTTCAACAGCTTCTGTTCCCGAATTACAAAAAAATACAGAATTTAAGCCTGAAATATTAGTTAATTCCTTGGCTAGATTTTCTTGTGGAGTTGATTCATATAAATTGGAAACATGCCATAAAGAATTTATTTGCTCAATAACGGCTTGTCTAAGCACCGGATGATTATGCCCCAATCCGGTTACTGCGATGCCGCTTAAAAAATCTAAATATTCCTTTCCGGAAACATCATAAAGGAAAGCTCCGTTTCCTCTGACGAATTCAACGGGGAATCTTTTATACGTATTGAGCAACGAAGAGTAACTCAAGTTCTTTTTTAATTGAGTTGATGATCCAAGTTCCATGAGTATTTTCATCCTTTTCGAAATTAGTATATAATTGTGAACCAATCCAAATTTTATTAATTCCTTCGTTGAGAAGGGAAGCACAGCTTAATAATTTTGGAATCATTCCATCTTTAATATCCCCGTTCGCGATACCATGAGTAATTTCATTTTCGGTCAGAATGCTTTTTACTGCGCCATTAATCATTACACCACTTACATCGGATACAAAAAATACAGTATCGGATTTTAAGGCTATTGATAAAACTTCAGTGAAAATATCCGCATTTACATTCATTAGATTGCCGTTTACATCTCTGCATACACTTGAAAAAACAGGGATAACATCGTCTTCAAGTAATTCGAAAATCCAATTAATTGAATTCTTTAATTCCGGCTTACCGACAAATCCAAGCTCAGTATCAATATAATCTGCTACGAATGTATTTCTATCAATTCCGGATACACCTGTTGCATTTAAACCGGCATGATTTAACTTTGCTGTAATTTGACTATTTACCAATCCGGCTTGAACTGCGGCAACAACGTCCATTTGTTCTTGCATAGTAATCCTCTGACCATTTTTAAACTTATTTTCAATTCCAAGTTTACTGGACCATTCGTTAATAAGTTTACCCGCTCCATGCACAATTACAACTCCGTCAAATTCCGAACGAAGCTCTTTAATTATTTTTGTCCATTTTTTATTTGATAAAAAATACGTTAAAGTTTTTCCGCTTAATTTAAGAACCGCTATTTTCATAATTTATAATCCTATTTATGTTCTATAATCAGAATTGATTCTTATATATTCTTCAGAAAAATCACATGTCCACCATATTGATTCATCATTACCGATCCCAAGATCGATTTTTATCGTAAATTCAGGGTTGCTCAATATCTTTGATACTTTTTTCTCATCAAGGTTAACTTTGAAATTTTGATGAAGAATGGGGAATTCATTAAAACTTATTGAAACCTTTTCGGGAATCAAATCAGCTCCGCTATGACCGGCAGCGCTGATAATTCTACCCCAATTAGCATCCGAGCCATAAAGAGCCGTTTTAACCAGCGCCGAATTGGAAATTGATTTTCCAACGAGATTAGCATCGGTTTCCGAAGCAGCTCCGGTTACCTTTATAGTTACAAGTTTAGTAGCTCCTTCACCGTCGGACACAATAGATTTTGCCATGATAATACAAAGTTCATTTAAAGCATTTTTAAATTCAAAATATTCAGGGGAATCTTTTTTTATTTCTATTCCCGATGCTGAATTTGCCAATAAAATCACCATATCATTTGTACTTGTTTCACCGTCAACGGAAATTTTGTTAAACGATTGATTTACCGCTTCCGACAAAATATCCTGCAGCAATTTTTTTCCTATTTTAGCATCGGTAGAAATAAAGGCTAACATAGTTGCCATATTTGGAGCAATCATTCCGCTTCCTTTACTTATACTGCCGAGAGTGATTTGTTTGTCTTTCAGTTCAATTTTAATTGCAAATGATTTGATTTTCATATCGGTAGTCATTATGGCTTCAGCGGCATCCGTCCCGCCTTGTTCGGAAAGCAAAGGGATTATAGAGTTTATTCCATTTAACAGATTAGTCATCGGTAATGCTTTTCCAATTACACCGGTGGATGCAACCAACACTTCACCGGGGAGTATGCCTAATTTATGCGCACAAAATGATTGGATTTCTTTTGCATCGATATCACCTGTTTCACCCGTGCATGCATTAGCATTCCCCGAATTTATAATTACGGCTTTTACATTATTGTCTTTTCGAATTACTTCTTGAGTTAATAAGAGGGGAGCAGCCTTTACCTTATTCAAAGTAAACGTACCGGCTGCAATACTAGGTAATTTTGAATAAATCAAAGCCAAGTCCTTTTTCTTCTTTTTAATACCGCAAAATATTCCTGCAGCTTTAAACCCCGGAGTAGAAGTAATAGAACCTTTCTCAATAAACCAATACATTTTGCACCTTCCGATTTGTTAGCCCTATCTCTTCACTCCAACCGAAAATTTTATTCATATTTTGAATCGCTTGACCGGATGCTCCCTTTATCAGATTATCAATCGCAGCAGTCAATACAATTACCTTTCTATTGATAGTAATGTTTAAGTCGAAATAATTTGTATTTACCACCCAAGACAATTGAGGAGGAATTTCTCTTAATCTGACAAAAGCGGACTCTTTATAAAATAACTTGTATATATTTTGAAGCTCAGCTTCATCCAATTCATATTTTAAATGCAAAACCGATGTCGAATAAATTCCAACTGCAACGGGTAACAGATGTGTAGTAAATGAATATGGTGCTTTATTACCTGCGCTATTTAATACTTGTAAAATTTCCGGAAAATGCCGATGACCTTTCACATTGTATGCATAAACATTTCCATCCATTTCAGCCATCATCAAATGAGTTTTTGGGGTTTTCCCCGCGCCGCTTGTGCCGGAATATGCGTTTGTAGTAATAGAAATTATATTATCCGAATAATTACTAACTAGAGGAAGCAAAGATAGCAGTGCTGCCGTAGGATAACAACCGGGATTTGCAATTAAATTTGTATTTGAGTAATCAATATCGGGCAAATCTGCTAATCCATAAACTTTATTCATCAGCAAAGAAGGGGAAGAATGCTCAATATTATACCATTTTGCATATTCTTCCGCAGAATTTAATCGAAAATCGCCACCAAGGTCTATAATTAAATTGTTTGTACTTAAAAGATCAGGTACAATTTTAAGTGCTTCGCCATTAGGAAGAGAAACAAAAATTACATCGTGGCTATTTGAAATACTATCTAAACTTTTAACAGTAGAGTCGACAACCATTCCCGATAATTCAGGAAATATATCGGTAATTTTTTTATTGATACTATTTAATCCATATACCGAGTATTCATTAATATACGGGTGAGAATTACAAAATTGAATTAATTTTTTTCCCGTATAACCACTTCCACCAATTATTCCAACAGATATCATAAAATGATCCTATAAATTTTTTAAAATGAATTAATTAAAATGCAGTATTTAAATTAGAATATGATTACCCCAAGCGGGGACGGCGGGAACGTGGAATAATAGGTCGAACATTCAGGTTAAGTTTAAATGTTTCTTTTTGAAAAGGTTCTATATTTTCCGTCAAAAATTTCATATCGAAAACTTAATTAAACATTTTATTTTTGTCAAGTACAAAATGCATAATAATACAAAAATAAAAAAATTATATTAAAATAATGCGCCTTTACTGTATATATATTCATTAATATGAAGATAAACAGTAAAATATTTATAAAAATAAATCAATTTTATGTAGATGATCACATAACGAGCGACATAATTGCTTTTTGAACATGCAGTCTATTTTCCGCTTGGTCAAAAATTATGGAATTAGGTGAATCGGCGATTTCGTCAGTAACTTCTTCACCTCTGTGTGCAGGTAAACAATGCATAAAGGAATAATCATCTTTTGCATTTTTCACCAATTCACGGTTAACTTGGAAATTGTGAAAAGCATTTTGTCTTTGGCCGGTTTCATCTTCCCGTCCCATGCTTGTCCAAGTATCTGTATAAATAATGTCGGCGTTTTTCACTGCTTCTTTAGGTTGATTACCAACCTCCAAGGTACTTGAGAAATATCCGGCATTTTCTTTAGCATTATTTACTATTTCAATATCCGGTTCATAACCTTTCGGAGTTGCAACGGATATATTCATACCAACTTTCGAACAACCATATAATAAACTATGGCAAACATTATTTCCGTCGCCGATAAATGCTAATTTTAAATTTCTTAACTGATGTTTTTTCTCATAAATTGTGAATAAGTCGGTTAAGACTTGGCAAGGATGAAGCAAGTCGGTTAAACCGTTAATTACCGGTATTGATGAATAATCGGCAAATTCAATAACATCGTTGTGATCAAAAGTCCTAATCATCAGTCCATCCAAATATCTGGAAAGAACCTTTGCCGTGTCTGCAATCGATTCATTTCGGTTAAGTTGTAAATCTTTTGGACCTAGATATAAGCCGATTCCCCCAAGTTGAAAAATTCCAACTTCAAACGAAACTCTTGTTCTGGTTGATGGTTTAGAAAATATCATTCCAAGTGTTTTTCCTTTTAAAGTCGGGTGAGCTTGATTGGAAAGATGTTTAAGCTTTAAAATACCGCTTAATTCAAAAATTGACCAAATTTCTTCATGTCTAAGCTCATTAATTGAAATAATGCTTTTACCTTTCATGTGTGTTGTCATTAATCCTCCGTTAAACGATTTGTAAAAAATACCTTTCCTTTTTCTCTTCATTTATCTATTTATCGAGAACACAAAAATACTAATTAATATTTAATAAAAAAGTATAAAATTACATAAATATCTTATAACAAGAGTTATTAGCCTATTAAATTATATATTTATGCATGGTAATGTATAATGAAGATTATAAATAATATTCAAATATCATTATAAATCCGGGAAAACAGTAGAGAGAAGCTAAATAATATTTTGATGTGCTGTTGATTAAAATTGACTACGTTAAATAATAGAGCTTCTGCAAAATAAACGTTTTGTCATTTCAAACCCGTTTTTTGGGTGAGAAATTTTCTGATTATTACCTATATTAATATTTTATCAGTAATATTCGTGTTATTTTTGGCAGAAAATATTGATTTGTAATTGGTTT
>CAJXGP010000099.1 GCA_913053915.1 uncultured Ignavibacteriales bacterium
ACCGTGATTTTCCCGGTAAATAAAATTGTATTTGAGCCGTCCTCCTTAATACGGCAATTTTGTTTAAACAATTACTATGCCTTAAATTAGATAAAGTGTAATATTGAGGTTTCTAAAGGATTTCTTTGTTTATTGTATTTGTAATTAAATTATGAATATCAGAATTTTGATAGTGCATCAGATTTCTGATAATTTTTTAAGATATGCTTTTATTGAGATATGTAGCTAAATTCAATTTAAAGTTTGAATTTTTTATTTTTGTTTTTCTAAACTTGGGAAAAGCCGGATAGACAAATGGGACATAAAGATTATCCTCCACAAATGCACTCGACTGAACATATACTAGAGCAAACAATGGCGAGAATGTTTAATTGCGAAAGATCGTTCAGCAATCACTTGGAAAAGAAAAAATAAAATTCGGGTATAGGTGATTTTAAAATAATTTCTACAAGTTTTGATGATGACGATTATAGTACTTTATTTAATATATTATGTTGATTATAATTAAATATATTATCAAAATAGAATGTGTTTTATTCTATAACTTGTTATTTCACCGCTATCCAAAACAAGATAAGAAATTTTATTAATAAAAAATAATATTATATAATTTGACCGGTAATTATAAAATTTATATTATAATGAACCGGATTTTCATCAAAAAAAGAAATTTTCATTTTAAAATCTGGAGGTAAAATTGACATTTAATGAAGCAACTGTAATATTCCATCAGATTAATATTTCCAAATTAGAATCACTTAAAGACAATTTAATTGAATCTTGTATAATTTATTCAAGCATTAGAGTCGAATGGTTAAAGGCAAATAATGAAAAAAGAATTGAAATGGAAAATTCAAGATCAATGACACATAATGTATTAATTGATGACTGTAATATATTAAGTAGGAATATGATTAAAAATGGTGAGGATGCCGGTTGGAGACTTAAACTTGGTGATGATAGAAAGGTAATAGGTGATTTTGCTTGTTATGTAAATTGTATATTAGGTTTATCTGCCGGATAATGGATTTCACAATGTTTGATTACTTTCATCCTCTCAACGATGCGGAATTTTGTATGATGATACCGAAACCACGGAATTTACAGCAGGCAGAAACGGCATAATTGAAATAGGAATAGTATTTGTTAAAAATTTAAAGATTTCCGCAAAGAATTTTTATCTACTTGAAATATTCCGTCGAAAGTACTAAAGCTTTACACAATAAAGTTGGCAAGAAAAGTATTTCATGAATTAAGCGACAAATCAATTGACCATCTTTTTGAATAGATTGTTATTATTGATTTAACCGGAAGAACAGTGTTAGTTGAAAAAATAAGAATTTGTCTTCCTTTCTATTTGTTATTAGATTATGTCTGTAATCAAATAAATAAAAGAGCTGAGAGAATAGAAATACTAAATTAGCGCTTATCTCACTACCCATCAAATGCCCGTTGATATTAAAATTGAGAAGTACTTTTCACCCGATGTCGCATAACAACACCGAGATTTCAATGCATTCACAATATCATCTCTTTTTATCAATCATCTGAGGAATGTTCCACAGAGATACTAAAGGATAAAGGACCAAAACCGATGCTGACTTTGAGACTCTGTTTTTCTTAACAAGGCCAATTCTTTTTTATTTATCAGGATAATATCGTCCACCTCTACTGATGAAAATCCCCTTATTTAAATTGGCATTAAATAGCTTAACCATTTTTACTTGCAGTTGTTCAAGTTGTTTTACTCCGTTTTTAATATATGCACCTGCCATACGCATGGAAAGCTCTCCTATTTCCAAATCAAGCCTAGTGTACTCCAGAGAAAGAGAGAGCTTATCAAGTAAGAAAAGCACGTTTCGGTTTTTACTTAATTGTGCTTTTTGCTTGGCTTGTTGTAGCAGTAATTTTAATATTCCTAGGTTATGCATATAATTCCGAGATTCTCGCAATGTAGGAGTATTGTTAAACGCTACCCGGTTCTGCATTGGCAGGGTTTGTTCAATAATTTTAAAGTACTTTTTCATCTCCTGTGCTGCTGGCCCAAATCGATGGAGACAATAATCTTTAACAAGATTTGGAACACTAATATTTACATTCCATGAAAGTTTGGCTATTGTATAATGTGTTAATTCAAAAGTAAACCAATCTCCCGGTTCTGAGTATGAACTTAAACCAATGACGCCAAGCGAATGATACCATCTCATATCTTCGGCTATAATATTAGGGATCACCACCGGAAGAGAGCGCCATATATACCGGCGATAATATGAGTAAATTCCGATATTGCCTTTAAAAACATCCCGTTTAAACCATTGTAAAAGCGCATTATGATACGGAACGTTTTGCCCGGCTCTATAATCCCAAATAGGATATGCACTTGTTCTACGAATGGGACAAAGATCCATTATTACGCTGCTGTCAATTTTAATATTTTTAGGCGGGAAGAGATAGCTTTGATATGCAATAAACTCAATTCTAACGTGCGGAAATTTTTTCTTCACTGCTTTTGCAACGGTATTCAATATAATTGCTTGGCGTCTTGACGGACTACCTTGAGCTAAACTACGTGTATCTTCGGACCATTGAGCATTATCAGGCGGCCACAAATCAAGTATATCAATTTCCGGATGCCGCGAAATATATTCAATTACATTGTTTACAAGCATGTTGAGAGCCTCAGTATTAGAGGTATTGAAAACAGCATGGGGATCGGCTGTTCTTTTTCCGTTAATTTCTGCAAACCATTCGGGATGCTTTTTAAAGTACCTTCCCGGTGGAAGAAAGTTCGGATAACCATGTCCACCAACTTCAATCATTATCCCTCTTTTTTGCAATTCGGGCACAAGCTCTTCTCTAACATTATCCCATTTTACCCTTCCCAAATGTTGATAATCGAGCGGATAACTAAAGACATTCATTTTAACCTTTGCCATCCAATCGATCAGCTTTTTCATATTTGCAACTGTATGTGTCCATCCTTCTTCAACATACTTTTTTCTGTATTTAAAAGATGGACTTTCCACCTTATCGAGGTTCGGTAAAATGATAGTCCTTATTTTCGGAACATACTCACCACCGGCACTACCGTAGAAAGTGAAATTCGGTGCATACCATCTGCATCCAATTTCTTTCAAAAGTTCATAAACCGCATAAAGCGTTCCCCTCCCTTCACCGCCTGCAAGAATAATATTTCCTTTAAATGTTTTTATAAGAAATCCATCAAGCCCGGGATATTTGGCATTGATGTTCACTCCAAAGCGCCGGGCTAATTTTTCACCTATAAAAATTCCATGTACACGCTCATTTTTATTATTGATTCTAATGGCAAGCTTTGCTCCGGAGATTCGATCAAGATATTTTTGCAGTTCATGAGCAGCGAATTTTTCTACAATAGTAGCATGCTCTGGAAGATAAATGACATAATGAGATGTGCCTCTATTAACCAATGTAATACCGGTTCCAAACATAGGTCGCAAAAAAACGATCTCCATCGCTATTAGAACAAAAAGGAAGGTTTTCATTTAATTTTCTTTCTAGTTAAGTTTTAGAAGATTTCTTATTATCGAAATGTTTTTTTTGCCTTCTGACAAGCAGCATAATCTCCTTAAAGGTATTTACAACCCACAATATCCAGATTCCAAAACTAACGCTCCATACACTCCATGTCACAAAATCGAAATGCAATTTGTACCTCCACATAGTTTTGCTTTATTTTATAAAAAATACTCTTAGTCCCCCGCCGTTGAAAAATAATACCATACCGACAACCGCCGTTGTCGAAGCTATCGAATAGCCATACGCGCCAAGTACAGCACCAAGGATATAAAGGAGGAGACCTATTCCTAAAATCGCAAGACTAATCCTTCCCTTGAATGAGACAGGGATTATATGATAGTCGTCCGTAGGTTCTTGACCATTATAATTTCCTTTCCGTGCAGAAAAAATAGATCCAAACTTCTCTTGCGCAGGCTTTTTTGTAAGAAGAGAAATCAATGGGGTAGCAATAAGTGCAGCTCCGGCACTGCTGAAAGCCGCTAAATTAAAATTTCTTCCAAATATGAGCCACACCAGCAAACCAATAGCAACTCCGATGATATATCCACCAACCGCTCCTTGCCAATTGGCTCTTTTCCATAATAAACCATACACAATCGCTATAACAAAAAGCGGCATATCTGTTATAGAAACAACCGTTAAATTAGCGTGAACTATACCTCCAAGCATAGGGACAAGGAAGGCGAACCCGATCATTGATAAACCTGCTATAATTGTAGAAAATCTAGCGACAAAAATTAATTTCTTTGGAGAGGCTTCCTTTTTAGTAGAAGTTGCATAGACATCGTTGGCAAAAAGCGTAGCGATTGAATTTAACTCCGGTCCTATGGTTGACATCTGTGCCGATAAAAATCCGCACACTACAATACCGAGCAGAAACGAGGGAATATAATTGATTATTAAAGTAGGAAGAGCATTATCCATATTTGCCAGATGCGGGTAAAGATCTGCTGCCGCTAATCCGGGCATGATCCAGAGAAATGCAAAAGGAGTTGTAATGATACCGGCATAGACCATCCCTTTAACCGCTGATTTAGTATCGCTCGATCCGAACGCTCTCTGGAGCACTCCCTGATCTATAGATGCCCATTTTATTCCAAGCAAGAGCATTGTCAGAAGAAATTCCCAGTCGTAAGGACCGCTTTTCGTAACAAATGTAAGACGCTTCCCGTGCAATCTCTCCGCTAGTGCAGGCCATCCTCCTACGGCATGCATTGCTATAGGCAGCAAAATCAGCATGGCTCCCAACATCAGAAGAAATTGAAGTACATCAGTCAGCACAACCGACCATGCACCTGCTAAACTAGTATAGAAAATCATAATTACTGCTAAGATGAAAACCCAAAACACAAAATTATGAATTCCGGTTATAGTTTGTGCAAAAAGCGATATTGCATACATCCCGATGCCGAGCCAGAAAGTCAGGCGTATCATCCATAAAATACCCACAAACTTCCGGAGACCTTTTGTATACCTTAATTCAATTAGCTCAGGAATTGTTCTAATCTTAAGACGCCTAAGAATGGGAACAATAAATAACCCCGATAATACGAGTGCCATATTGCCTGTCCATGTGTTCCATATAATGGAAATCCCGCTTGAATATGCAACTCCACTCTGACCAATGAAACTATAAAGATTTACGTTAGTACCTGTTAATACGGCGGCAAGTATAAAAGGTGTGAGCTTTCTCCCTGCTATATAGAAATCGTCCGGGTTTTCTATCCATTTGCGAAAATAGATGCCCACACCAATTATTGACGCGAGAAAAGTTACTACAATTACATAATCAATTGTTGTCATCGAATGCACTTAAGTCACCTTTTTTTACAATATTTAGCCTTAATTCATGCGAACCATCTGATCTACTAAACTCATAGTATAAATAAAGATCATTATCTACCCTGATGGCGTTTATATACCTGAGCGAACCGGTTCCGTAAGGCGAAATAAGCATAGGATGCTCATGAGAAATACGTTTATATTGTATCAGGTCTTTACTGATAGCAAGACCTGTTGATTCTTCATAATTATGATCGTATTTAGACGCTCCGTCATAAAATATGATGAAACCGGTTTTTATAGGAAGTACGCAAGTTATACGAACCGTGTAAGAATCCCAGCCTGATCCCAATAAAGATACATCTCGCAACCATTGAAATGAATTGCCATCTTGGCTCGAAGCTAATCCTGTCAACGATTTAACTTTTCCCGTATTAAAAATGTCGCCTGTCGCATGCAACTGAGCAATCTGTTCCGGCAAAGCGTTTTGCAGCTTTGGTGTATAACTGAAAAACATGTAATACATTCCGTCGAGTACGAGTATGTAAGGGTCCTTTACCCCCTCAACCTGTAAGCCGCCGGCGGTAAGGATCGATTTTCGCAATGAAAAATCAAAACGTTCCGGAGAATCCGATTCCATCATATCAATACGCCACCGATTGTCCGCAGGATCAACATAGCTTATATATAAACGGTAATTCCCCTTGGTATTCGAGAAGAGCGCTGAACGCTCAATTGAAGTGGATTTCAAATCCTCCTTTTTCAGTAACCAGACATCTTTGAATTTTCTACCGTCAATACTTTCAGCTATTCTACTTTCATACCCGCGATCCGGCCGCGGCTTTCTCAACCGATAGCTTAAAAAGAATTTTCCTTTACTATCATCAAAATAAACACTGGGCGCACCAGCCCAATATCCGTCTCCCTTTCCAGGCGGTTCGATAATTGTTATTCCATCTCTGGGATCAATTAATGACGGTGTTCTATATTTCTGTTTCTGCATAATTGATTTTTTACCTTTCTTATTCTGTTTTGTTTAGTAATTCTTATTAAAAAAAGTTACTTATATAGTAAGTATCCTTTACGTAAGCCTCTAGAATCAGTTAGCTTTGGCTGCCGGCTTTTCATAATATCATTAATAGGAATTTGTTCCTTAATTTGAGTCTAAAACAGGGTATTCAACTTGAATGCCGTTTATTGGATTAGGCCGGTTTAAAACGATAAATTCTATCCCATATTTTGCTGCTGCTTCCATACTATTTTTCATCGTTCCGATATAGGTATAAAAACGAGTTCCGATATCCTGTATATCGAAAACCAGCACACCAATTCCCTTAAACATCTCTTTGTAGGTCGACACATTTTACTGTATAAGCTATAGATGGGTAAACCGGTAGCGGAATCCACACTAAAAGCTACCAATGAATTAGCTATACCGCGAATCCCATGCTCCGGACTAAAGAGAGCCACTAAATGAACATTTTTTGCTTTATAAAGAATATCTATTGTTGAATGCCACTCTCGATCAATCCCCGTTTGGTTAGTAATTAATCCGATACGTTTACCAACTAATGAAGCAAAATTTTCTTCTTCCAGGACATCAATGCCGATTTTAACCTGATACATTTGAGCAAATAGATTATTACCTCCTTATATCTTGATGGTTCTACATCCACAATTTGAAATAAACCCATTCGACTAAGGGGGTGGAATAGAATAACTTGCATATAATACAAGAATAAATAACTGTTATTAA
>CAJXGP010000100.1 GCA_913053915.1 uncultured Ignavibacteriales bacterium
ACGGGAATAGCCCCACCTTCTTTGGTAAAAATCTGTGACATTTCTTCCTTTTTTCCTAAGATGAATTTCATAAAAAGTAAAATAAAAAATACCAATAATAAAAGATTAGTGATATTAAATTTTAATTTTAAAATTCTCCATACAAAGCATTTTAATATATACTTTTACAAAGAAGAAAAGGATGCAGTAAAATATGCGGCGGAAATTGCCGAAAGGTGGTATACAAGGCATTCAATCACACTTCAGGATACTCTAAAAGGTAAACAAACTTTAATTTTATATGATGGTTTTCAACAATTCTCGGAAACTAATGTAACACAAGGAATGATTGGACAAGGGACAGGTGGTTTCACAGAGCCATATCTTAGAAGAATTGTTGTACCTTTTATCGGTCCCTTAGCGGAAACAAGTCATGTTATCGGACATGAGTTGGTACATGCATTTCAATTCGATATAACAGGGAAAAGTGCCGAAAGAACCGGGGGATTACCTGCCGCATCTAGTATGCCGTTGTGGTTTATCGAAGGAATGGCGGAATATTTCTCTTTAGGACCAGCCGATCCTTTTACGGCAATGTGGATGCGCGAGGCTGCTTTGAAAAAACTTCCTAATATATCCGATCTCAATAATCCGAAATACTTCCCATATCGGTACGGTCAAGCTTTACTAGCTTTTATCGGAGGAAAGTTTGGTGATAAAAAAATTGGAGAAATTTTAAGAGAGGCTGCTGTTTTACACAGCGTGAAAGCAGCCATTGATTCGGTTTTGCTGATAAATACAGATTCACTTTCAAAAGAATGGCATGCTGCCCTTCATGCTCAATATGATTCACTTGCGAAAGTAACAAAACGCCCCAATGATTACGGTAAGGAATTAGTTACAGGTAAAAATGGCGAAGGCTCCTTAAATGTTTCACCCGCACTTAGCCCCAATGGTAAAGAAATAGTTTTCTTCTCGTCCAGGGATCTTTTTTCAATCGATTTATTTTTAGCGGATGCTAAAACAGGAAAGGTCATAAAAAATATTTTTAAAACCGAATTCAACACACACCTTGAAAACTTAGAGTTTATTAACTCTGCCGGTGCATGGACACCGGATGGAAACGAGTTTGCCTTCTCGGCAACTTCTGAAGGCAGGCCTGTTATTTCACTGCTGAATGTAAAAGATGGGAATATAGTAAAAGAGATTCGTTTCCCTAAATTAGCAGAAATATTTACACCTACTTTTTCACCGGACGGTAAGTTTATTGTCTTTTCAGCTCTAGCAAATGGATTCTCTAATTTATTTGCATATAATTTGAAAAC
This sequence comes from uncultured Ignavibacteriales bacterium, assembly GCA_913053915.1. The sequence goes on from CAJXGP010000100.1 coordinate 1,305, forward strand.
CGATAGTTTAGAACATTTAACGAATGACGCTTATGCCGAACTTCAACCGGAATTTTCACCGGACGGTAATAATATTGTTTTTGTTACCGACCGGTTTACATCTCAACTCGCGGACGTCAATATCGGAAATTATGAACTTGCTTTATTTAATTTTAAAACCGGTAAAATTAAAAATCTTCCTAGTTTTTCTAACGCAAAAAACATTAATCCTCAATGGTCTCCCGACGGGAAAAGTATTTATTTTCTATCGAATCACAACGGAATAACAAATATTTACAGAATCAATCTTCCTAATAACACAATTGAACAAATTACAAATCTATATGGAGGAGTAAGCGGTATAACGGCTTTAAGCCCCGCATTATCGGTAGCTAAACATGCAAATAAAATTGTTTTCAGTGTTTACCAAAATGGAAAATATAATATATATTCGATAGATTCGTCAAAAATTATGCAGGGTAAAACACCTTTTGATAATTATCCATTTACGAACCCCGGTTTTCTTCCTCCGCTTCATAGAAAAAACCCTACATTTTTAGCTAACTTCGATAATCCGGATATAGGACTACCTTCGGACACAATGTATAAAATTACAAACTACCATCCATCACTTTCAATAATTGGATTTGGTCAGCCTTCCGTAGCAGCGGGAGTAGATCGTTTCGGAACTTATTTGGGCGGTGGAATAGCATTATTTTGGAGCGATATATTAGGTAATCACAATTTAGCCACTTCACTGCAAATTCAATCCTTTAATAAAATTACTAATATTACCGGATTGGTTGCCTACATGAATGATGCTCATCGTTGGAATTGGGGAGGTGTAATTCAACAAGTTCCCTACTATCTAACGGGATATTCTGCCGGTTATACTAATATTGACAGTACCCCTGTTTATGTTGAACAAGAATATTTTTATAAAGAAACCAATCGAGAAATCAGTGGAATTTTATCTTATCCGTTTAGCCGAGTATTAAGAGTTGAATTCAGCGGCGGATTTCGAAATATTTCTTTTACGAATCAAGTTACTACAAGGGCGATCTCGCTAATTGACGGCTCATTACTCATCAACAATACTGAAAATTTAGGACATGCGCCTTCAATGTATCTAGGATCTGTAAGTGCGTCCCTAGTTTATGATAATAGTTATATGGGCGCTACAGGTCCCTTACTTGGACAAAGATATCGACTGGAAATATCACCGTTTTTTGGAACTATTAATTGGTTTAATATACTTGTGGATTATCGGAAATATTTGATGCCTATACGACCGTTTACGTTAGCAGGCAGAATATTGCAGGTGGGACGATACGGCCCCGGTGCAGAAGATTATCGACTTTCACCGATGTTTCTCGGATATCCCGGTTTGGTACGTGGATATGAGAGTTCATCTTTCAATGCATCTAATTATTCAGTTTTTCAAAACTTAATCGGAAGTAAATTGTTGATTGTAAATTTAGAATTACGCTTTCCTTTGCTGGGATTATTTGGCATAGGAGAAGGGTTTTACGGTTATTTCCCTTTGGATTTTGTCGCTTTTTATGACGCCGGTTTAGCATGGACGAATCAAGAAAAACCGTGGTTTGCCGGCGGTACAAGAAAACCTGTCAGTAGTACAGGCGTGGCTCTTAGAGTAAATCTGTTTGGCTATGCGGTAGGCGAAGTAGATTACGTTCATCCTTTTAATAGACCGGGTGTCGGTTGGTTGTGGCAGTTCAATCTTACGCAAGGCTTTTAATAATAGTATCTTATCAGAGATATTCGTGTATTATTCGGCAGAAAATATTGATTTGTAATTTGTTCAATATTGTATGGATGACTGTATGATTGTATGGTAAATCATACGCACAATGTTCTTCGGACAAACAGTCATACATCAACATACATTCATACTTCAGAATTTACATGTACCGTTAAATTTTTGCTATATATTCCTTTTTGGTTCCGGCTTGTCCAGGTTAAGTTTAATCTGAATATGCTTTCCTGAACAATTTCATAAAATAATATTAGCCTAAATGTTTTTTAAAACGGAATGCACTCGCAAAAAGGATTAGTACTCCCATTAAAAACAGCATAACGGTCTGTGGTAATAAATCAACAAATGAAGCCCCTTTGAGAACTACTCCTCTAAGAATTGTAATATAATATCGAAGAGGAATTAAGTAAGTAATATATTGAACAATTTTCGGCATGTCGGCAATCGGAAAAACAAAACCCGATAGATAAATCATAGGCATCATCACCGCAAACTGAGCTACCATCATTGCTTGTTGCTGCGTTTTAGAAATAGTTGATATAAACAGCCCGATACCTAAAGTAGAAAGAACAAATAAAAATGAAGCTAAAAATAAGAAAATAAAACTTCCCCTGACTCCAATTTTGAACCAAAAAATCATTACACCTTGAACAAGAAGAATATCTATAAAACCGAGGATTATGAAAGGGACTAGTTTGCCGATAATCAGTTGCGTCGGAGTAATCGGTGTAACTATTAACTGCTCAAGTGTTCCAACTTCTCTTTCCTTAACTATAGCCATCGACATTAAAATAGTTGTAATAACCATTAAAATTAACCCCATTATACTAGGGACCATAAAGTTTCTAGTTTTAAGATCAGGATTATACCATACTCTTATTTCCGGAACAAGAGAACCCGTTGAAGGCTTAATCCCAAGTTTATTTGAGTAATTAAGCAATATCTTTCTAGAATAACTAGTCGTAATTCCTTGGACATATCCAAAAGCGATTGATGCTTTATTACCATCCGAACCATCAAAAATTGCCTGTACCTCAACCGGTCGATTTCGCTGTATATCCTTCTCAAAACCTTTTGGTATCACCAATGCCCACAGAATTTTACTTTTATTAATTTCACTGGTAATCTGTTTATAATTGTCCACATAAGAATCTATTTCGAAATAACCTGTACTTTTAAATCTTTCAATAAAGTTTCTACTAGCTACCGTTCTATCCATATCAAACACTGCCGTGTGAACAGTATTAACATCCATATTTGCTGCATAACCTAAAAAAATCAATTGAATCACCGGAGCCAAAAATACTATCCCGAGTAAACGCGGGTCACGTTTAAGTTGAAGAAATTCTTTAATTATTATATTAATTATTGTCCGTCTTGCCGACACTTATTTTACTCCTTAAACTTTAGTTTAAAATATGCGAAAGAAATATTCTCCTCACAACGCGGCAAGCCGCAAATTTAGAATTATGAATTTAGAAATTAAAGATTATGTTTAAACTATTGCATTTTTAAATTTCTAATCAGATCCCAATTCACAATTACCAATAAATAAACAATTCTATAACCGGTATTTGTTGCTTGTTCTAATTGTTCATTTTCTAAGTAATTAGATCAATTAAGAATTAGAACAATTTTAATCAATAGTACTTCAAAATATTATTTAGCCTTAATTCCTTTCGGGCTTTTCATTATTATCAACTTCAATATCCGGTACTGTAAATATTATCGCATATTTTGTGCTTTTGTAGTAAAAAACGATTATGCCGTTTTCAACTTTTTGTTTATTAACATAGAAAGGAATAGGAAAAACAGTGCGAAAACAATCAAATAAACAGCTTGTTCCCAAAATGCGGAAAATCCCACTCCTTTCAATAATATTCCTCTTAAAATAATCAAGAAAAATTTTGCAGGTGTAATGTTAGTCAGCCACTGTATAAACTTCGGCATGCTTTCAATTGGAAAAATAAAACCGGATAGAATCGCCGAAGGTAAAAGGGAAACCAACGTTGATATTTGAAACGCCACTTGTTGCGTATTTGAAATAGATGAAACAAAAATTCCCAAATTCAATGATGCAAACAGGAATAATAATGTCATAAAAAATAATAATATTATACTTCCTTTAATTGTTATTCCAAATAAAACATAGCCGGCACCCAATATAAATGCAGCAATAATTAAGGATATAACCGTATATGGCAGAGTTTTTCCGATTAAAAGTTCAAAAGACGAAAGAGGCGATACATTAATCTGTTCAATAGTTCCTTTTTCCTTCTCTTTTACAATAGATAAAGAAATTGATACTACCGCAGTTATTATTAATATCATTGCTATTAAACCGGGAATTAAAAAATAAGTTGAGTTCAAACTCGGATTGAACCAGAATACCGGCTCTAAATTAACAGGTACGTATGACTTCTTACCTTCTACAGCAAGCATTTTCAAAGAAAATTTTCGCGAATATGAAAGTGTAGCCATGTTTATATAGTTGGAAATTATAGAAGCGGTATTACCGTTGACACCATCAATTAATATTTGGATTTTAGCCTTCCGGTTTGAGTAAAGCTTCTTTGACATATCTTCAGGAAATACAATTATACATTGCGCTTTGCCGGTATCAAGAATTTTTCTAATTTTACTATCGCTATTAATGTAACCGACTACATCAAAATATCCGGAACTAGTTAATGTATTAATAAAATTCCGGCTATCCACCGAATGATCTTGATCATACACTACGGTCTTTATATGATGTACATCTAGATTAATCGCGTATCCGAAAATGACCAATAAAAGAACCGGAAATGCGAATAATACAAACAACATTCTAGTGTCGCGTTTTAACTGTCTGATTTCTTTTTTAGCGATTGCTCTAATTCTTTTATACATTTTTATTTCCGATTTAAAATCGATAATTTTTATCTGTTTTATTCAACTTGCATTTATTGTTTTTTTTCTAAAAGATAAATAAAAACATCTTCCAAAGTCGGAACGATATTATTAATTCTTTTAATTTTGATTGAGTGTTCTCCGGTTAAAATTTTGTTAAGCGTTTGTCTTCCCTCTTCTTCATTCTTAACACTGACATGTATATAATTTCCCACAATCGAAGTTTCATACACCCATGCTTCATTCGATAAAACTTGAAGCGCCTCGAAAGTCTTTTCACATTCCACTTCAAGAAGAGTATTAGGGAAATACTCCGTTTTAAGTTGTTTGGAAGTACCTCCGGCAATTATTTTCCCGGCACTCAGCAGAGTAATAGTATTACAGAATTCAGCCTCATCGAGATAGTGAGTAGTAACAAATACCGTAACGCCGTTTTGTGACAGTTCATTTATAAAGTCCCAAAAATTTCTTCTTGAAATTGGGTCTACTCCTCCGGTAGGTTCATCCAGAAAAACGATTTTAGGTTCGTGAATTACCGCGATCGCCAGCGCCAGCCTTTGTTTGATACCTGCCGGCAGAGAGGATGCAAGTAACTTTTCCTGCCCTTCAAGATATGCTATCTTCAATACCCATTTTTTTCTTTCCGCTAATTTATGATTATATAAACCATAAACACCGCCGAAAAAATTAATATTTTCTTCCACTGTCAAATCATTATACAATGAAAACTTTTGAGACATATAACCTATTTGTCTTTTAACTTTATCAGGTTGTGTAATAATGCTAAACCCACCGACAAAAGCATCACCCGATGAGGGTTCCAATATTCCGCACAACATTCTAATCGCGGTTGATTTTCCCGCTCCGTTCGCTCCGATAAATCCGAATATTTCACCTTGCTTAACGTTAAAAGATAAATTATCAACCGCCGTAAAATTTCCGAATTTTTTCGTGAGATTAATTACCTCTATCGAATGTCCTTTAAACAATCATTACTCCTTATTTATCAGCCCGGAATAGTTGAAAAAATATTTTTGTTCATTACAACATTCGCACGGCTACTTTCACATAACAGGCTGTTTATTATTATTCACTTCAATTTCAAATTAGTATCTTATCAGTAATATTCGTGTTATT
>CAJXGP010000101.1 GCA_913053915.1 uncultured Ignavibacteriales bacterium
GATTCCGAGATAGGACAATCGTTACAAGGATTGGTACATCTTTCTCTTTTAGAAACCGAAAGTTTGATGAGAGCAATCGAAAAGACTGAGAAAAAATTATCCCAATCGATTGAGAACACCGACTCTATATTGTTTAATAGATTAATATTAAAAACAAAAGTTGCTAATGATAGTATTCGTAACATACAGAAATATGCCCAAGCGCTGCTTGAAACTTCAAGAATGAACTTAAATAAAGACAGCGGAGATTTAAACAGAACTATTCAATCCGTAATCGGATATATATCTCCTATGAAAAAATTTTATGATGTTACATTTAAAACTAATTTTAACACACTCCCATTATGCCATTATGATTCTGAACAAATTCAACACTTATTGGTCCATCTATTTTCAAATTCGGCTGAAGCTAAAAAGGACGTTATAATTACTATTAAAACATATAACAAGGATAAAAAAAATTTTGTAGAAGTTTACGATGATGGTCCCGGCGTTCCCAAAGAAATAGTTGATTCTATTTTTGCACTACCTTCAACGGAAAAATTTGGATATGGTTTGTTTTTATGCAAAAGTATTGTTGACCAGCATAACGGAGAAATTAAACTTTTGGATAGCGCAAAAGGGGCTGCGTTTCAATTTTCATTACCCGTTAATTAGATATGAGTGAATTCTTAATTAAATATTTTCGTCTTTTATACGACCAAATACATTTTCCCATACAAGTAATAAATGAAGATGGTAAAATCGTTTATGTTAACCATGCTTTTACTTTCCAATGGGGTTATAATATTTCGGAACTTAATAATTATTCGGTTTATAATGATATGGAACTAAAAAGAAGTGGTGTCCAAGATTTAATTAAGAAAACATTTAGCGAGAAGAATTACTGTTTTTCGAATAATTATTCGGATTTATTGTTAAAAAGTAAAGAAATTACAATCCCTTATTTTCGAACTAAAATATTCTATACATCTCTGGATGATAAAAATTACGTTATCTTATTTCACGAAGACCAAACTGAAATGCTTTTAGCAGAGGAAGAAATCCGGAAGGCTAGAGACGGAAACCGGGAAGCCGAAAGATTAAAAGATAATTTTTTAAATGTTTTATCGCATGAATTGAGAACACCCTTAAATATTATTCTTGGTTATTCTTCAATAATTAAAGAAAGTTTAAAAGATAAACTAAATCCTGAAGATAGAATTTATGTTGATAACCTTTATAGCGGAAGTGAAAGATTATACAAAAGTATTACACAAATGTTGGAATTTGCTCAAATTGAATCGAGTAATTATTCGGTATCTTTTGAAACGGTTAATTTACTAACGCTTTTAAATTCAAAAATTGATTCTTTCCGTAATGAGATTTCGGGGAAAAACCTCGATCTGAGATTAATTAATAAGGATAAAACTATTTTGGTGGATATCGACATTCAATGTGTGGAGAATGCTATAAATAATCTACTTGAGAATGCGGTAAAATTTACAAAACAAGGATTTATTGAAATAGAAACCGAATTAGTTCATGATAAAGAATTGGCAGTTTGTAAAATCAGAGATTCGGGTGTTGGAATATCATCGGAATATTTAGATTATTTATTCCAACCGTTTAGTCAAGAAGATCTTAATATCGGTAGAAGTTACGAGGGTAACGGCTTAGGGCTGGCGTTGGCAAAAAGATATCTCGAACTTATGGGTGGTTCTCTTCTTGTGGATAGCATTAAGGAAGTCGGTTCAACTTTTACTTTTACACTCCCTTTATCACGGAACGCCATTAATAATAAGAAAGGGAAGCTTGGAGATGAGGAAAATGATTTAAAAAATATCTTATTGTTTGATGATACCGGAGAATCTATTGAATTATTAAGAGCTTATTTAAAGCATGATTATGATATCGATTCTTCCGAATTAAAGAAGTTTAAGAAAACCATTCTAAACGATAAGAGTATCAATATTTTTATAATTGATGTGAATCCCAATCAATGGGATGAAGGGCTTAATATTTGTAAACAAATTAAGCAGAACGATAAATCAGAACGACCCGTTATTATTATTTCCAGTGAGTTTATGGAGAATAAAATCAAAGAATTTTATACTGCAGGTGCAGATAAATTTATTGTCAAACCCTTTTCTAAAAACGGTCTTTTTAAAGCGCTTCAATAAATTATGTGTATCTCTAAAATTTTTTTAAGTTTTTAAATTGTGAATATTAATAATAATCAAAGCTTGTACATAAAAAGAATATTTTTTTTAAAAGGGCATTTTATTATTGAGGATAATATACTTCTTAGATTTCAGGAATATGTAAATGTTTGTATTTCTTTTTGCTTGTCGCACTAAGAATGTTTAGCTTTTTAATATTGTTAATGTATATCAATTAAAATAATAGAAGCCGAAAAAATTCATTACTTATATTTTAATTCTATTTCGAACGGATGTAAGAAATTTCTACCACATAGCCCTATCATCTTAGAAAGAATTTAGTAACCCCCTGATAAAAAGAGAATCCCAACACACCGTTCTTTCAAAATAAATTATTTGGTGCGAAACATGAAATTTTTATAGAACCTTCTAAAAATTAAAAAACTATAAAAATTTTTAGTCGAAAGATATTATCTCAAAAAATATAGGCTATTCAAAAATAGAAAAAGTAAATTTGTACAACTATAATTATATGCTTTAAAAACAACGGTTATTTGTTTAATTTAAAAGATATACTTAAATATTTGATGCACAAAAAATCATTATTGAATTCTATCAAATGAAAGAAAAACAAATGACGGATTCACAAAACCTTAAGAACAAGGTACAAGAAGCATATAAAAATTGGGAAGAAAATACATTTAACAAGTTTGTTAAAAGAAAACCTGAAAGAAAAAAAGAATTCACAACAGTGTCGTTTACCCCTATCAAGCCGCTCTATTTACCCACGGATATATCTCAAGAAAAATATGAAGAAGAATTAGGCTTCCCCGGAAGTTATCCTTTTACAAGAGGAATACAACCCACTATGTATAGAGGAAAACTTTGGACGATGAGGCAATATGCAGGCTTTGGTACTGCAAAGGAATCGAATGAGCGATATCGTTATTTACTTTCTCAAGGCACTTCCGGTCTTTCAGTTGCTTTTGATCTTCCCACTCAGATTGGTTATGACAGTGATGAACCCATAGCTTTCGGTGAAGTGGGAAAGGTTGGAGTGGCAATTGATACTCTTGCCGACATGGAAATTCTATTAGATCAAATCCCACTTGATAAAATATCAACTTCAATGACGATAAATGCTTCTGCTTCAATTCTACTGGCTATGTATATTACCGTAGCGGAAAAACAGGGATTATCAAAAGATAAAATCACAGGCACTATCCAAAATGATATCTTAAAAGAATATATTGCCAGAGGAACATATATCTTTCCTCCGAAGCCTTCGATGAGACTGGTAACGGATATATTCGAATATTGCTTAAAAGAAGTCCCGCGTTGGAATACAATTTCAATTTCGGGCTATCATATTAGAGAAGCGGGATCAACTGCTGCGCAAGAAGTCGGGTTTACGCTTACTAACGGAATTACTTACGTTGAGGCAGCTTTAAAAAGCGGATTGAATATAGATGAATTTGCCGGGCAATTATCTTTTTTTTTCAATGCTCATAACGATCTTTTGGAAGAAATTGCAAAGTTTAGAGCTGCCAGAAGACTTTGGGCTAATATTATGAAGTACAGGTTTAAGGCTAAAAAAAGTAAATCATTAATGTTACGCTTTCATACTCAAACTGCCGGCTCAACCCTGACCGCCCAGCAAGTAGATAATAATATTAGCCGGGTTACTATTCAAGCATTAGCCGCGGTGCTTGGAGGTACTCAAAGTTTACATACTAATTCCAAAGATGAAGCTCTTGCTCTTCCTACTGAATCGTCTGTACGGATAGCATTGCGCACTCAACAAATAATTGCTTACGAAAGCGGTGTAACAAATACCATCGATCCGCTTGCAGGTTCTTATTATGTTGAAGCAATGACAGACCGGATTGAAAAAGAAGCACAAAATTATAGATAAAATCGATTCTATGGGGGGTATGATTCAAGCTATTGAGAATGGTTATGTGCAAACAGAAATTCAACAAGCCGCTTATAGGTTTGAAAAAGAAGTGGAAAACAGTGAACGTATAATAATAGGGGTTAATAAGTTTCAAGTTGACGAGGATGAACAACCCGAATTGTTGAAAATTAATCTCAAAGTTCAAGAAGAGCAAATTAAGTTTTTAAAACAAGTCAGAAGTCAAAGAAATAATAATGAAGTCGATAAAAAATTAATATCTTTGAAAAATGCTGCACAAGGAGAATCTAATTTAATTCCTTATATCTTAGCTGCGGTAAAATCTTATGCGAGTGTCGGTGAAATTTGTAATGCTCTTAGAAGTATTTTCGGCGAATATAAAGAAACGATTGTTCTTTAATATGCATTAATTATTTTGATTTTATTTAGTTGTTAAAAGGGATATATGCTGGAGCTTAAGCATGTAGAACACATAGCTATTGCAGTAAAAAAATTAGATGAGCCGATAAAATATTATGAGTATATATTTGGCGTTTTAACAGAGCTTTGCGAAAAAAATTAGTGAATCGCTTACCTTTGATTACTCCATAGTTACGAATATATTTGTTTTAGATAAATTGTCGTATGTATCTTGGAAAATGCTTAAAATTTTTACCCTAAGATTGCATATTATATTTGAGAATTAAGAACCGTTTCGGTATTATTAAAATCCTGATTTTGCAAAAAGTGAAACATGATAATTCGGTTTATAATATTTAATTCTTTAGGGGGAACATGGGCAACTTTAATGATCATTCGACCGGTCACTTTCAAAATATTCTTCGGAAATAAATATGTCAAATGAAATAACTCAGACAAATATTGATAACAGATCAGGTTGGAAAAATACATTAAGCGATAATACTTTTAAGAATGAATTAATAGTTACAATTATTATATTAATAATTACACTGTTTTTATTTACACGCTTTTTAAATTTTGTACAAAGCCGGCAAGGTGTTGTTCTCCCCGATCCGATTTTAAATTTGTTCAGACCAATAAATTTAACTTGGATTATTTTTGGGTTAATATATGCTTCTATAATTACGGCAATACTATCATTGGCAAATAAACCTAAATTGTTGGTAATAGCTTTTCAAACTTATTCATTGATGTTAATATTCCGGTTTTTGGCAATGTATTCCATTCCGTTAGATCCTCCCATGCACATGATAGTGTTGAAGGATCCATTCGTCGAATTATTTAGTAACGGTTCAATATTAACAAAAGATTTATTCTTTTCAGGACATACGGCAACTTTATTCTTATTATTTTTAGTTGTAGATAATAAAATTTTAAAATATACATTATTGGTCTTCACAATAATCGTCGGCGTGTTTCTTTTGATTCAACATGTTCATTATACGGTAGACGTAATATCTGCGCCGTTTTTTAGCTATGCTTCTTACAGAATAGCGTTCTTACTGAATAAAAAATTACATATTATTTAATTCAAATATATTTTGTATTATCTTCAGGCTTTATTCATTTGGAATTTAATTTTTCTTATATATTTACAATAAATTGAAATCGTTTTGAGTGAGAGAGAAAGAAAACATTTTATAGGTTTTCAAATAGTAAACTTTGCGGATATTTGGTTTGCCAACCGTTTATTCACAACTTTGATTATAAAAATTTGTAACTTATAAAAGAACGTTTTATGACCCAAAGAATACCCTAATTATTTTACTGAAATAAGATTAAATTAAATTCTCATAAATTAAATTTTTTATGAAGAACCATTTTTAACTCCAAGGTTTCCAAGACCTTGAAGTTTTTAAACAATTTATGAAAAAACTTAAATTATAAACACATGAAAAATATTATATTAATTATACTTTTATTGTTTGTTTCAGTTACTCAAGCAATACCTCAACGTTACTCTCATATTTATAAAAAAATAAATGAACTGAAAAAATCAAAAGTATTAAAACACGGTCAGTGGAGTGTTTATGCTGAATATGTAAAAAGCGGAAAGATAATTATATCGTTAAATAGTGAGGAAAGCCTTGCACCTGCTTCCGGATTAAAGGCATTTACAACTGCAATTGCATTAAATACACTCGGTAAAAATTATCGATATATAACAAGATTGTATTATGATGGAACTATAAATGCAAAAGGTATTCTTGAAGGTAATATTTATATATCGGGTGGAGGTGATCCCACATTGGGATCAAATATGGTAAAAGGATCACTGCCGCTGGATAGTTTGATGCTTACATGGGTAAATGCGATTAAAAGAAAAGGTATAAAAAAAATCTATGGTGGCGTTTATGCAAGCCCATTCTTCTTTGACGGAAAACGGGTCCCGGACTATTGGAATTGGGAAGATATTGGAAATTATTATGGAGCAGGGACTAGTTCTCTTAGTATTAATAACAATATGTATAAACTCTATTTTAAACCTTCACGGAATATAGGTGGAAAAGCGATTGTATTAAGAACTGAACCGGTAATACCGGGATTAAGGTTTATAAATAATATGAAAACGGGTAAACCGGGTTCCGGCGATAACGGGTACATCTATTGTGCTCCCAACCAGTTTAATGCATCGCTTTGGGGTAGTATTCCTGCAGGTAAAAGTGAATTTTACATTAAAGGCTCAATTCCCGGCCCGCCGCTCTTTACTGCGCAATATCTAACTTCAAAATTAAATGAAGCTAATATTATAGTTGATTCAACTGCCGGAAAACTTAAACGGCCGATTACTTTTGATAAATCTAAAATTATTATAACTACGTACTCCCCATCTTTGGAAAATATCATTTATACAACAAATAAAAGAAGCGTGAATCTTTACGCCGAAACACTTTTGAAAACAATTGCTCTAAAAATGACGGGGAAAGGAACTACAAAAAACGGAACAATGTTTATAAAAAATTATCTCGACTCAGTCGGGGTAACAACTGCCGGTTTTAAAATTTATGACGGTTCCGGGCTTTCCAGAGTAGATGAAATAACTACTAAAGCTATGACACAGCTACTTATCTT
>CAJXGP010000102.1 GCA_913053915.1 uncultured Ignavibacteriales bacterium
TGAATTTTTAAGATATACTCGAAAAATTAACGTGAATATTTCGAGTATGTTCGGAAAATTCATGATTTTTATTTTTTCTTGCTTTAAACCGAAAACATGGCTGGAAAACTACAGTCATCACTATAAATGTATCAACGTTGATAATTTTTGGGAGTTTGTTATCGGAGAAAAATAACCCATACCCCGTCCTTGTCTTTCGAGGCGCAACAAGGATGTTTTTACAGTGGCATTTAATGCTCTGTTATTGAAATCATTCTCCTTTATTATCGGACTCCTTTCAGGTCGGATCAGACCTGAAAGGTGGAAATTTTTTTGCAATTGAAAAGCATCCTGAAACAACTTTTCGTTCACACATCAAACGGGGCCGTTCACACAGCGAAAGGGGGTGTTTCACACATTTACAGCGGTCATTCACGCAATAAGCCTGATAATGGCGAAAAATAAAATAAATTCTATTTACATTTGCCATGAATAAATATTCGGACAACTATTCAAAAAAAAACGGACAGCCGGAACCCGTTGCGCAACAAGAACCGGATGCCCGTTGAAACAGTCGGCTTATTAAGCCGGCGTAAAATTAGCTAACATGTTAATTTTTAAAATTTTGCGTTATGAAAAAATTGGAATTAAACGCCTGGGGCGTTGAGGAAATGAATGTAAATGAAGTGATGACTATTGATGGTGGAAGTATTTCTATTATAAGAATTACCGGTGTTTTAGATGGCATAAAACACAATACTCATCTGTATCTATTTGGAATTCGAATTTTCTAATATATTGATTATGAGGCCGTACTAGAAAGTACTAAATGAAACAATAAACTTCCTCATCAAAACGTCTTTGCGAGGAAATTAGGTGGGAAAAGTGTGGAAGCGACGAAGCAATCTCTCTAATTATGAAGTGCATAGACAGCCTCATTTTTAGTGTGTAAACTAAAAATGCAAATTTAATGAAATTTAAATTATTAAAAATTTCGTTCTTTTTAATTTTGACATTGATCGGTAACTTTGCCATTGGACAAACTCATATAATTGACAAACAAGACCACTCCCCAATCCCATTTGCCCAGTTGTTTTCAGAAGGGGGACGGTTAGTGGGAACTTCCAATATCAATGGGATTATTGATGTGAGTAATTTGTCAAAATTCGTATATAAAAGCACCAATGTTATTTATATTCAACATATTTCATACAACAACTTAAGTGTTCCGTATGACAGTTTAAAAAATACCGACACGCTTTATTTAAATGAAAAACCGGTTTTTTTACCGGAGGTAACAGTAACGGCAAAATCAGCTAAACCGGATATTTTAGTTCTTAAAGGCTATTTTAGAAGTTATCAGTTAGAAGACAGCGTCCCTAAATACTATGTAGATGGTATCGTAGAGTATTTTATTTCACTGAAAAATAAGAAACCATTGAAAATGAAAGTTCTTGACCACCGGTCTTATCGCAATGAAGAATTGGTAAAAAAAGAGAAACAACGGGCGTATATGGTAAGTATGGTTTCTGCCGGCGTTCCATATATTTATTCTTTGAGACAATGAGATTTTTTTTAATCCTAAAAAATGTAGCCCTTGATTTTCCTGTTTTTTCAATAAAATATTTTATTTGCTCTCTCACAAGTGTTAATTTTTTAACAGATTCTAAATAAGATTTTTTATCTTCATCAACTTCTGTTGTTGCTTCAAAAAGTATTTCTGCTTTTCCTAAATTATATCTTACAAATGCAATTAGTTTCCTAAGAGTTCTAAAATTAAAATCTTTTGTTGCTTCATTAATTTTATTATCCAAAATATAATTCACTTTTTCAAATTCATTCTTTTTCAAATTTTCATCTTTAACAAATCTTTTACAAATCTCAATTTTCTTTTTAAATGTTAAATCCATTCTGTAAAAAAGTAATCTTGTAAGTAATGCCCTCGTGGAAATATCATTTTCTTTACTTATCTCATTACATAAAATAATAATATTTGCTTCCATAACAAACATAGATGGAACATTTGCTTTATCACTTTTAGAAGAATATTGACAAATTCTTTTTCCTTCTGCTTCCCAAAGACAACCTTTTAACATAGATAAAGCAAGTTTATTTGAGAAAATGCCTTCAGTATCATCAATAATTATTACTTTTTTATTTCTATTATTATACAAAAATTCATAAAATGCAAGAGGAGTAATATAACCATTAAAATATTCCCATTCATTAGATTTAAAATTTTCTTTAACTGAATTAATTGTTAAAATTGTTTTTCCTAAACCCCCCTCACCAATCATTAAAAAACCATTATATTGGTTTGTAGAAAAAAGACATTTCATTAATTCTTTGGGGATTTTAAATTCTTTAATTGAATGGAATTTAGTTTTATCTTCTTTCCACTCTTTAATTTCTTTATCTGCTTCTCGCTGTTCATCACTTTTCAATACTGCAATTTCTCCATTAATTTTAAGCCCACTTTCTTTTGCCGTATTTTCCAATATCTTTTTTAATTCTTCTGTTTCCATTTTTCGTTCTCGTTTTATTTTTAATTGTTAAAAACTGATTTAAGGTTAGTTTGAGGGTTCATTACAGCAACTTTTGGGATTTGGTTCTCGCTATAATTCCCTTCAACAATATTAATATAATTATCTTGTTTCTTTTCAATATACTTATATATTATTTCTCTTTTAGTATTATTTAATCTTCTAATTTCATCTTCTGCTTTGTTTAAATGTGATTCCAAAAATCTAACCCTTTTATTTAATTCAAATAAATTGTCATCAATTACAGATGTGTTAAAATTTTCATTTGTTATATTGTAAACTTTTTGGATTGGTTTAATTTTATTAAAAAAGTGGATTCCAAAAACTAAAATTAATATTAAAGATAAAATAAAAAATATATTTATGATTTGTTGTATCCAATTTTTATTTATCATTCTAAATTTCCAGTTAATTTATCTATTAATTCAATATGCCATAATTGATATGTTTCTTTTTTAATTCCTTTTTTTAAATCTTCAATAAATTTTTTTATATCTTTTGTTTTAAATCCATTTTCATTAAATAATTTATATTCTTTTTCTTTTAATGTTTTCATTCTAATTCTCCAGTATCTAAATTAATACATTCATAGCAATATTGTTCATTATACATATCTTTATGATTGTTAATAACATGACATTTTTCACATTGATAATTTTTTGCTTGGGGTATTGTATATTTTGTTAATTTCATTTAAATCTCTTGTAAGTTTATTAAATTTTATTATAAATTTAATAACTGCTTGTCGCATTTTTAATTCGGAATTATTTCGTAAATTGCATAAACTACTCATTTCTATTTTCAATTTTTCAATAAATTCTTTATTGTCTATATACTCACCAGTTCGTTCCTCTTCCATTGCTATACCCAATCCAATATCCTCAATAGCTTCAACTATAGCGTCTTCTATTAAGTCTCTTCTTGATGTTAGAACATCAATAAATGATTCCTTTATTAACTGCTTAAGTTCGTCAGAATTTATTGTAATGGTTCCCATAAACTTTTTCTCCCGGATCTATTCCTACTATAAAATTATAACATTTTAAAGTATATGATATTTGTTGTAGTGCGGTCAAACCGTCTATTCCTTGAAAATAAAACAGCAGTTTTAGCCGCAGATTTTCGCAGATGGGCGCAGATTTGGATTATGGCTGCAAGAATAGATACAAGCATTACTTGACAAGATCATCAAGAACCACTATTTTGATATCCTTAACCTTCTTGAGATGATTGTCATTAGTTACAAAAGCCTTTGCCCCATTAATTAAGCCTGTTGTTATCTGAATTGCATCTGGGGTTCTGATATTATATTTAGCTCTTAACCTTGCACTTTCAACTGCTACATTCTTATTGATGTCGGTTAAGATTAAATTATCCGAATTAGTTAGCAGGGTTTCATATTTTGCTGCCAAAGCTTCATTATTTACTTCCATTGGTTTAGTTAAAACCTCAATAAGGGTAATAAGTGAGGTATATGCAATAAAATGTCCCTCACTTATCAGTGTAAATAATGGCTCAATGGTTTCAATATAATCCTTATGTTCTTCAATGTAGTAAATAAAAGGCGATGTATCTATAGCAATAGAATTGATGCCCTTAAGTATTTTTATAAGCTTCAATTCCACTCTTCCCGCAGTTTATTTACATATGTTTGTGCGTCTATCCCTTTCCAAATCTTTTTCCCACATCCTCTAAGTTCAGTAATACGGTGCTTCTTATGAGAGGTCTTGAGGCCGGTTTTTAAAAGACGAACTACCTCGAGTATTTTTTCCTGCTGCTGAACTGGAAGATCTTTTATCTCCTCTATTATTCTTGTTTCTATGGATAAAGACGTTTTCAACATTTATCCCCCCTTCATACTCACATTATTAAATTGGACTATATTTCAATTCTACCATATCATAACAAGTATTTTTTATCAAAAGTTCTACCTCGTCCATCCTTCAAAAATAAGTAGCAGTATCAACCGCAGATTTTCGCAGATGGGCGCGGATTTGGGTTATGGCTGCAAAAATTGATCAAGGACACAAAGGGATTTCTTTTTAGACAGGATTTACAGGATTTACAGGATAACTGATTAATTTCAGGACTTTTTAAACGGTAAGATTCTCTTTGCTTTATTTTATTCCTTTATCCTGTTAATCCTGTCTGAAAGGGTCTTTCTGTTCAAGGTCAAAAAGTTTACCAGATGGGTAGAGGCACTATTCCCCTTTTCTGATCCATTCAGCCCTTGTTATTCCTGCCTGTCTGAGTATTCTTATTAACAGATCAACACCTATTTTCTGCTTATGAGGATTGGGAACAGTTAGCCTTAAATTGCCCTTTAGCATGTACAGATGTTTTCCTCCACCATAAGGCCCCTCAAATCCAAACATTTTAAGTCTCTTTACGAGTTCACTACAAGATACGGGGACCAGTTTTGACATTTATACAGAGGCTTCCTCAATCTCTTTTATCTCAACATCACCGAGTTTCGGAATCGGCAGCCCCTTTTTAATACTTAATAGTATCCAGCCTTCTATAACATCCTTAAGGTTACTTCTACATTCTTCGAGGGTCTCACCTGTTGCCCATACACCCTTCAGTTCCTTAACCTCGCCATAATATGGCTCTTCACCCTCTATAATCTCATACCGTGCCCTTCCTAAGGCTTCTTCAATATACTCTGTTAACATTGCTCTACCCTTTCTTTCATCTTTAGCCGGTTTGGATGCTTCTGTTTATCATTTTAACATAAAGCTGGCAAGTGGGCAAGCTGGCAAGGGAACAGGCTATCAAGCGGGCAGGCTTGCAGGCTATCAAGATACAAGGCGGGCAGCGGGCTGCAGATTTTCGCAGATGGGCGCAGATTTGGATAATGGCTGTAAAAATTGATCAAGGACACAACAGCTTTCTTTTTAGACAGGATTTACAGGATAACTGATTAATTTCAGGACTTTTTTAACGGCAAGTTTCTCTTTTCTTTCTTTTGGACAGGATGGACAGGATGACTGATTTTAGTACAAAAGGTCGTCATCTCCTGTAACAAGATAACCAGCCTTCCCTTCTAATACTACTTCGATCAGAAAGTTATCTTGCCCATCCCTACAAACATTAACCTTCTGGCTTAGCCCGGCTAACGATACTATTGCTCTCAGTTATATTGCTCACTTCTTTTCAAAAACATCTGCCGGTAATCCAAACTTGTCTATTAAATCATTTAACGCATAAGATAGAATTGTTGTCTTTTTTCCGTGAGACTTAACAGGATATAATTTCTTTGTTTCAGGGTCATAGAATTTCGGATGTCTTCCTTTACCCGCTACATAAATTATGCCATATTCCTTTAATATTCGAATTACTTTTCGTAATTCTAAACTTTTAGGCATGTGTTAAATTAACCGTTTGTTTTTCAATCTCTTCAGGAAATTCCATCAATATCGATTTTGACAAAGACCTTTTAAAATTTCTATATAATTGTTTAGCCTCTAATTCATTAAATACTCTCCAATACTTATTATGTGCAGGATCATATAAGTTTTCTATATTCGAGTTTTCGATTGATGTCAGAATGTACTCTTTAATTGCCTCTGCTAAAGATTTTAATGCGTCTTTTTCGTCTTTTCCATGTGAAGATACAGTAAAATCCAAACAACGAACAACAAATACATCATCTTCCCTGGTTAATAAAACATGTAGATCGGGGCTTACCCACAAGTCTCCAATCTTTATTTTAATTCTCATAGCCTTCAGTGCTTTCATTGTATCCTCCCTCCAAACATTGAATACTTTTTTTCATTATACCATTTTAGAAGGTAGGTGGGCAGGTGAGCCGCAGATTTTCACAGATAAGCGCGGATTTGGGTTATGGCTGCAAAAATTGATCAAGGACACAAAGGGATTTCTTTTTAGACAGGATTTACAGGATACAGGATAACTGATTAATTTTAGGACTTCTTAAACGGTAAGATTCTCTTTGTTGCATAGCTGTCAAGAAGTGAGAAAAGCTCCTTAATTTTTTTGGCAGTAAAAATGTTTTTAAATTTTGGACGGCTTGATACTTCACTAAGTTCTTTAAGCATTTCATCTGACACAACCAGTTTTATTTCTTTTAAAAGTATCTTTTTGTCTATATTCTGTAAAAGGCTTCCAATCAAGTAACTGATCCATATATTGGTATCAATTACGATTTTCATATCGTTTTTCTCTAACAGCCTCTACCTCTCTGGTAATCTCTTCTATCGTTATAGGATATTTTTTGACAGACTCCCTGAACTCTGTTAGAAGGCTCTGAAACCTCGTAGCAAAAAGTTCTTCTTCTAACATAGTTAACACCTCTATTTTTTTTCTAATGGTAAAGACTTAACAGCTTTTTAAAGTTTATTCAAACCTGCATCTGAAATTGTTTTTATCATTATCAACACCTCCTTTTAAAATTATAGTAGGACAGGCAACCCGAGGTCAGCTTGCATAAAATTCATGAGAAGACATTTGATATTTCTGATCATAAATAGCTAATGACCTAAGTAATGCATCCAGCGCGTCAATTGTTGAAGTGT
>CAJXGP010000103.1 GCA_913053915.1 uncultured Ignavibacteriales bacterium
CGCCGGATTAATTTCAGTAATAACCTGTCCTTAATTTTACGGTTTAATAAACTCATCAGATAATCATGGTTGACAATATCAAAGAAACTTTTTAAGTCGAAATCAAGTATATATTGATAACCACTGTTTATGTAACTTTGAGCCTGTGCAATGGCTTGATGTGCACTCCTTCCTATCCTGAAACCATAGCTGTACTCTGAAAATTCAATGTCATAAATAGGATACAATACCTGATGTATTGATTGTTGGATTAAACGGTCTATTACTGTCGGGATACCTAATAATCGTTTACCACCACTTGTTTTTGGAATTTCCACGCCAAGAACCGCTTGTGGCTGATATTCACCTTTGGTAATTTCTTGTTTTATCCTTTCCCAATTTTCTTGCATATAAGCTGAAAGTTCTTGGGTTGTTACCCCATCAACTCCTTTACTTCCTTTATTGGAAGTAACATGGTTATATGCCTTATTGACATTTGAATAATCTAACACTTGTTTTAATAGTTCCATAATCCTTTGTTTACCCCGTTATTGTTCATTTAACCGTTACCTTACACTCGGACTCCTCCTTCATCGCTTTAGGTATGAGTTAAATTCACTTTAACTATTCCAATGTTCAGTCCTTCGGCAGTTACTTCTAATGTGGGACAAGACCAACTAATACAGTTCGCTCGTACGTCGCTTCTTATCAGTTTTATTACCTTTTATACTGCAACTCTGTGCCATTACAACACATAAACCTACTATGACTTCGGCTGACTTCTTTGCTTAACCAACCCGTGGTTGCAAAGACCTCCCCTGGTAAGAGCTTTTTTCCTTCATCCAATTCCTGCGGTATCTACTAAAAAGCACTCTTGGTGTTAGTTGGACGTTGTAATGATGTGTTCACTTATCCACACTTTATAGCCTCATATACAGTTTCTGTTCGTCAGTACCGGATTTTGCCGTTTGGCTTCCTTCAGTGCATACCTCACGGTAAACCACCCCCGTTAAAATACGGGGCAGGCTTTGCCACTTGCTAACACTTCTCGGCTTTAATCCAAGCGTGTAAGGGACTTGCACCCCCTGGAAAAAAAACATCACCTATTATTAGTCTTTTGCAAAATAAATTTGCATTTTTGGAATTTATTCAGACCTTTAATAGGTGTGCACTGCTGCTCATGCAGGGCACACACAAAAAATATAGTGTATTTGGCAGATAGTGCTAAAAATGAAGATGATAGCAATAAATAAACATAGTGCAAAACTGAAAATTTGGAGCGTTGAAATGCCAAACGCACCATATTTAGAACGTTAGTATTCATTAAAGACAGATAAAAATGAAAATAGAATTAAGTGGAATTATAGTTTCTGTTATTACGGCAATTGGAATAGCTATTTACCAAGTAAAAGCATCTAAACAAAAAGCAATTGATAAAAGAAAATCTAAAAGTTATCAAGAAATATGGGATTCAATAAACAATATGAGAATTTATTATGATATCGGAATGCAAAAGGAACTACAAACTATTGGCACGCTAAAACTTGAACCAATTCTTAAATTCCGCATTGTAGTTAATGAATCTAAATCGAACATTGATTTTTCACTCTATAATGAATTAGTTGAATTTTATGAACGGATATCAAGTGAAACAAACTCTAAAATTTTTTCTTTAATGAAGTCTTTTTTTAATAATAAAAAGGACTTATTTCCAAATGAACTAAAAGATATAGAAACTAAAGTGAATACTAATAGAATTAAGATTTTGAATGAAATAGAACTGTTTATGAAAACAAAGAATAAAGAATTACAATAAGAACGAAATGCCAACAATGCATAAAAGTAATGGCGGAGTTAGTGCTAAAACGAAACTAATTTCATTATTAATTTCGGATTTATTTAGAATCAGTATTTCTGTTCCTTTGATTCTTGAGCATGAAAGTGTTTTAATTAGAAAATTAAATGATAAACTATACAGTAAAACCGACATTGACGATTACTTAGATTATATATGCAAAGTCGGTGATAGACGAAAAGTATATTTTTTGTGGAGACCATTTTTGAAAGATGTTAAAGACGATATGGTTTTAGAATTAGCGGTTGAGTCAAATTGTGATTATATAATAACTTTTAACAAAAAAGATTTTGTAGGGAGTGAGAAATTCGGCAAAGAAGTATTAACTCCAAGTGAATTCATAAAAAAAACTAATGGAGAAAAAATGAGCGTACTAAGTTTACGGATTCCGGAATCATTGCATAAAAGAGTAAAAAAACTTGCATCTGAAGACAAGGTTTCCATAAACCAATTTATAACATCGGCACTTGCGGAAAAATTAGCTGCATTGAATACTGAAAAATATCTTGAAGAAAGAGCTGCAAAAGACAGCAAAAAGAGATTCTTAAAAGTTTTATCTAAAGTCCCGGATGTTGAACCTGAAGAATATGATAAACTTTAAATTAAGCGATAACGGATGTTCGGCGGAATCCGTGCAGTTGAATATTTCCTTTCATGCGGTTGATTATTGATAGGTACGTTATATACCTCGTGCTAAGTAATACAAATAAATATATTGATAATGTCAAAAATTTTATGTACAATATCTCTGTACAATAGAAAGGAGTATTGACATGTCAATTAGTATAACATACACGCAAGCTCGAGCTAATTTAGCAAAGTTATTAGATGAAGTTTCTCTTAATAAAGAAATTGTAATCATTAATCGTAAGAATGCTGAAAACGTAGCTATGGTTTCAGAAAGCGAATTAACCGGTATTTTAGAGACGGCTCATCTTCTTCGTTCGCCAAAAAATGCGCAAAGATTACTAAAATCATTATTGAAAGTTCAAGAAAAAAGCGAAATTCCTCAATCATTAGAAGAGCTAAAACGGGAACTCGGACTTGAAAAATAAAACATCCAAAGAACGTTTAACTGTATTTTATTCTGAATTTAGAGAAGACTTAGGTTACTGGGTAAAAACTGACCGCAAAGTCGCTCTGAGAGTTTTAGATTTAATAGAAGCAATAATTAGAAATCCTTTTGAAGGAATTGGAAAACCTGAACCGCTTCGTTATTTAGGTAGTGGGGTGTGGTCAAGAAGGATAACACAAGAACATCGAATTGTATATGTTGTAAGTAATGATAAAATTGATTTTGTACAATGCAGATATCATTATTAAAGACTACATAGTTATGTTTTAATAAAAATAAGATAAAATAAAAGAATATGTTTTTATCGAAGAAGAAACGAACTAACTATTTACGGTCGATTTGGGGAAAGCCTTTAGACAAGCATAGAAATTTAGACCTGATTTCTAACTATCATAACCTATTAAAACAAAAAAATGATAACTTATTTGTTGATGATAAAACCTGGAATGACCTTAATTTTAATTCGATTTTTTCAAAAATGGATAGAAATATTTCCGGCATTGGGCAGCAATATCTGTATCATCTTTTACACAAATATGAAAGAAATGAAAACATTCTTAAACAAAGATATGAACTGGTTACCTTATCAAAGGATAACCCGGCATTACGAGAGAAAATTCAGTTAAACCTGTTTAACTTGAATGGAGTATCTTCTTATTTTATATCTCACTTATTACTCAGCAAATCACTTCCAAATACAAAATTCTACCCGGTATTTTATCTATGTTCTTCTTTTTCCGTTTTAGCACTTTTATTAATTCCATTTAACGGTGTTTTTTTATTTGTAGCCCTTGCAGTTTTGCTTATTAATCTTATTCTAAATAAGATATTCTCCAAAAAGATTTATGAATATTTTATCGGCTTTTCGAGCCTGAATTCATTGATTGTTTCAGCTATTTCAATCAGTAAAATAAAGACAAAAACTCCGGTTGCTGAAATAGAATTACTTAAAAAGAGCAGAAGCTTATTAAAATCCCTTAAAAAGAAACTCGGTTTTCTTGTAATTGACAAAGAATCATTAAATGAATTTGCTTTAGTTGCAATTGAGTACCTAAATATGTTTATGTTATTTGATATTATTGCTTACTACCGGTCGGTAAATATTCTACTTAAAAACCAACATGAAATGCTGCAAGTATTTGAATCTGTTGCAAGGCTCGATGCATCAATTTCTATTGCGTCATATTTATCTGATATAAAATATTTTACAAATCCCACATTTAATAATTTTGGTAAGATTAGTTTCGATGATTTATATCATCCTCTTATTAATAATGTGATCCCCAATTCCATAGATGAAATCGCCAACTCAGTTTTAATTACCGGTTCAAATATGTCGGGGAAGACAACATTCATAAAAACCATCGGTATTAATTTCATCTTAGCCCAGACATTGTATTTTAGTTTAGCACAATCATTTAGTATTCCGAGGTACTTTGTAAAAACAGCAATCCGAAGGAACGAAGATTTAGAAGGAGGCAAAAGTTATTTCTTTGTTGAAATAGAAGAACTAAAGAAATTTATAGAATTGTCTGAAGAAAAAAACCATTATCTATTTTTAATCGACGAAATCTTTAGAGGAACTAATACAATTGAAAGGCTTGCTTCTTCGACCGCTGTTTTGAGAAATCTTGATTATAATAACCGTGTATTTGTAACTACTCACGATATAGAATTACAAGATTTACTTGAAAACAATTTTAAGATGTTCCATTTCAGTGAGCAAGTAGAAAATGATAATTTCTTTTTTAATTATAAAATTAAAGCAGGACCTTGCTCATCCGGGAATGCCATTAAATTACTTGAAATAATGAAATATCCGGAATCAATTACTAAAGAAGCAACCTCAATTGTCAAGGAACTATTGTTAAATAATTCTCTTGTAAACAAAATAAAAACATAGCCGGTAACTCAGAACCGATAACATTTTCGTAATTCGGTGTTGGACGCAAAGTTTACATATTGCTTTTCAACACTGTGTAATAACTCCTTAAGAATATCAATAGAAAAAGGAATATCTATCATGCTTTTTAAGTTTTAACTTTTTTCTTTGTTTTATACCATAATTAAGTTAAATTAATTTGTGCAAATAAATCGGGGGTTTTATTCACTCCAAATATTCTTAAGCCTCTAAAACAAATAGAAAAAAATGAAAATATTAATAAATTTTAAAATCAATATTTCTGCAAGATATCATTACAGCATTGATGTAAAATTTGCAGGTCGGTAATATATTATACCCCTAAATGATAATTTAAAAATAAATTTGTATTCTATCCGTGCTTTTAATAGTTTATTCAAGAAATAAAATTGAGTTTATCGCAAATTGGAGGAAATTTATTATGCTTAATAGTGAAATGTTAAAATCCAAAATAGATGAAATTCCTAAAGAATATTATGGAGTTGTATTTGAGATATTAAAATCAATTGAGAAAGCAAAAAAATATCAGCACAAACATTTAGCTTCACTAGAAACAAATTACGATGCTAGTGAAAATTGGTTGAATTTTATTTCGCAAACATATGGTTCACTTTCTAACTCTCCCATAGAGAGAGGAAAACAAGGAAAGTATGAATCTCGTGAAAAAATAATATGAAATATTTGCTCGATACAAATACTTGCATAAAATACTTGAATGGAACTTCGGATAAAATAAAAAACAAGTTCGTAGAATATTCTTTCACTGAAATGTTCCTTTGCTCAGTCGTCAAGTCTGAATTGATATTTGGTGCTCACAAAAGTGGAAATCCAGTTAAGAATTTGAAGAAGATGAATTTGTTTTTTGAACCTTTTATTTCACTTCCGTTCGATGACAATTGCGCAAACATTTATGGTGTAATTAGATCAACTCTTGAGAAAAAGGGAACTCCAATTGGTCCGAACGATTTACTGATAGCATCTATTGCTTTATCATATAAGCTAATATTAGTAACGCATAATATCCGTGAATTTAAACGCGTTCCCAATTTGAACATTGAAGATTGGGAATAGATCGTATTATCAAAACATTTGATATATTTCGACAAATATCGGGGTATAACAGGCAACTCAAAGCCGACTGCTTCAGCCGGTCGTAATATTTGCAGTTTGAGTGTGTTGAATTTTTAGATAAAGTATTAAGCAATAAAATAACATAATCAGTAAAACGTAAAACCCGCCAAAAAATCGGCGAGTAAATTTTGCGTGCTAAACCTTTTGGCAGCGGTTCAGTTGTATCGTCGTTAGTTGCTTCACAAATTTTTTAATGTTGCAAGTATTTTAGATATAAGAAAAGAGGAATAATTAATTAATTTATAGTCCCGATATAAACAATATGTGATAACCGAAATATTACGGTTATTACACAATGGTTATATTAAGACGTTGGCGGTAATTAAAACAAAGAAAGTGTTAAAAAGAAATGATTATATTGAATTAATTGAAGAAATACGGAGAAAAAATCCATTGATGAATATATTGAAAAAGTACTCGAACCTTTACGAAAAGAGAACAAGTAACTTATAGAAACTCTATACAAAGATATTTATTATTTAATAAAAGATATTGACAAAAAAAGAGAAAATGATATAGAAATAAAAAATGGAGATTTGGTAATTGAAGATGGAGACATTAAATTAACAGGTTACCAATCTCGACTACATAATTTATTAGTTTGGTTACATCTGGAAATGGTTAAAAAGTTTGCAAAAGAAGAGCCTTTAAGATTTATAGAAAAAATGGAAAACTTTGAAGAAAATTTTTTAAACAAACCAAATTATACGCCTGAATATAAATCAGCTCTTGATAGAATTAAAAGGAGTTAAAAAAAAGAACGACAAGAGAATTTATGGGACAAGATTTGGGATTTAAACAATCTGGAATTAAAGCCAAATATTGCAGGTGTTGGACTAAACCTAAATCATCTTTTAAATAAATTTAGAAAAAACAAGTAATAAAAAATAAAAAAATGATTAGAAAAACAGCATTTATATTAATTGGAGATGATAGAACGGGAAAAACCACTTTTCAAAAGTATTTGATTTTGTATTTGTGTGGAATAGACAAGTTTTCTAAATTAAATACAAATTTAGTCCATATGGTTAATCATCCGGAAAGCCCTAAAAAATTT
>CAJXGP010000104.1 GCA_913053915.1 uncultured Ignavibacteriales bacterium
GGTCCGATATCCAAAATTTTATCAATTATTGCAGAAAAACCGTGAAATGCATGTCTAAACAAAACTTTATGCAATCTACCCCATTGCCAATCGGCAATATTCTTTCCCATCTTATTTTCAAGTTCCGTTAAAGCATCATCCATACTCTTACGAATAATATCATCCCTTGTTTCAACTTTCCGAGTTGAAGGATCGTCAAACCATGGGCTGTTTGGCGTCTTTAGTAAATCTAAAATACTTCTGAACGGTACATTTTCTACAAAAACAAATTCATTAAACAGATTCTTTCCCATTTTCGATAGATAAACGTTTCTTAATAAATTGATGTAAAACATTTCGTAAATGGTAGGAGTCTGACTGTAAGGATTTAAATCATAATTCCAATTCTTTAACAACTTCAAACTCAATTTCAGATTATTATCCGTTATTTTTACATTTTTAAATGCATTTAAGATATAATTTGTAATTTTCTTTGCATAAGGAGAAACAAAATCCATCTGAAATCGCATAAAATCGGAAACTGAAAATTTCTTCTTTGAATGTAGAAGTTGATTGATTCTTTCAATTCTTGAAGCCGGTTCCCATATATTTGAAATAAAATATTGGAAGTTTTTAGCTGTTTTATTATTAACCGATGCAATAAAATTTTCAGGGGGATTATAGATACTCGGTAATTTATCTTCCGGTACAAAACCTTTCCAATTATATTTGCCGGTAGTGCCGTTATATATAAATTTTGGATTATTCGATTCCCTTATGGGTAAACGAGCACCGAAGATATATCCAATATTTCCATTTTTATCCCCATAAACAAAATTTTGTCCCGGAACGCTGTAAGTTTTAAAAGATGCTTTAAATTCAGACCAATTATGCGCCTTGTTTATTTTATAAAATGTCAATAATTCATCGCTCATCCCGTTACCTAACCAGTGCATGCTGATATTAGAAGGAAGTGTTTTTTTATTATTAAATAAAAATCCATCCGGATGTATATTTGATATTATTGGTCCATGGATAGTACTATAAATTTTTATCACTACATCCGTGGAATCTTTAACCTTGATAGTATCTTTTATAATATTAAGATTTCTCCACTTACCGTCATAAAAATATTTTGTTTTTGTAGAATCGAGTTTTTCTAAATAAAAATCGGCATCATCTTCCATTATATTGGTTACCGCCCAAGCAATGTCTTTATTTTTTCCAATAACAATAACAGGCACACCGGGTAGAGTAACACCGGCGGCATCCCAATTTTTGGATTTAATTACTGCCGCATACCATCTGCTCGGCACACTAAAAGCCAGATGTGTATCGTTAGCTATAATCGGTTTACCGCTTATTGACATTTTACCATTCACTACCCAATTATTTGAACCTAGATGTGTGCCGGTCCATCCCATAAATTTTCTGAATGCTTTATCCGTTTTTATAAAGTTACCGATTATATTTGAATATTTTTTTATTCCCGGTGGAATTATATAAGGGGCATTTTCAGGATAATTAGGTAAAATACTTTTTACTCTCTGCATCCCGAATTTTTGTACAAGCCTGGTAAACATAATATCGGTCCACCAGCTTATGTTTAATTCCCATGCCATCATCCTGATAATGACAAGACTACTGACCGGAGTCCATTTCTCGGGTTTGTAACCTAGTATATCAAACTCAATGGGATAATGACCATTTGCATTTTTGATATAAAAATTTACCCCGTTACAATATGCTTGAAGAAGCTTTCTGGAAGTAGGACTGATATGATTCCAAAGTTTTTTCGCCGTTCTTTCGATTCCTACCGTTCGAAACATTTCATCAAAGGGCAAAGTTTTTGGTCCGAATATCTCGCTTAATCTACCTTCTCCGGCTCTTCTCATTAAATCCATACTAAATAACCGGTCTTGGGCATGTACATATCCTAAAGCAAAAGCAGCGTCTTCATCATCTTTGGCAAAAATATATGGTACTCCCATGCTGTCCCTGTAAATCTTTATTTCACTAAATATTTTCCCAGATGAAACAATACCGGTATATTTAGGGAGTGATTGTTTCAACATCGAATAAAAAATAATACCTCCTACAATTATTAAAATAATTAAAGAGGCTGTTATTCCTATTGTGATTTTTAACCATTTGCGCATAATAATATAAAATTTGTCGATTCAAATATAAAAATAATTAAATTGAAGCTAACGGTAAGTTGATCAAAAATGCAGCCGGATTATTTTATCTGCTTCATAAAAGTATTCAATGCTTATGTAATGCTTAAGTTGGGATATGACTTTTATTAAATTTATAATGTAAAATTATAGAAAAAAGATAGGAATCAAACTTAATCATTTGATTATCTAACGTGATATAATTCTAAAAATAGACGCTAATATTTCTCCATGTAAAAATATATTTAAATTTATGAATTCCCTTTTTTATTCTTCGCAGTCTTTTTGGTTGATTTTTTCTCAGAAGTAAATAATGGACTTGGATGTAATGCTTTCTCCTTTTCCTTTAACTCTTGTATGAAGTCATCTAATTTATAACCGCACTTTTCAGCAATCGATTTTATTTTTGAAATTTGCCTGTGAGACTCTTTTAATATGCTTAATGTTCGTCTTTTCAATTTTTGTTTTATTGACGAACTACTCCCCTTCACCGTCAAGTCATTTTGAAATTCAGATTCGCTTTTTCTAATATCTCCACTTTCTAATAATTTAATATTAGATAAATTGCACAATATGAACAACCAATTCATTAGGTCTTCGAATCTTTCCCTATTAAAATATTTCACTCCTTCATAAACATTCACCATCAGATAATCATTGATATATTTTACATCAAATAAATTTAGGATCAATTTTGAAGTAATCATCGCCGTTCCGGGGGTTTGAGAAAATTCATTTTTTAATGACCCACTCAAATTATCTTGATCATTAAAATGATAAATTATAATCGGAGAAGTTAAAATCTTAATTAATTCAACATACATTGTTAAGTAATTCGCAGGCTGTCCGAACCTTCCTAAAATTTCAAGTAATACTTTGGTAATCATTAAATTATTGAACAAACCATAATTATTAGATTGATTTTTCTCCGATAACCATTCTTTTACTATTTTAGATAAAATTAATTCTATGAAAAAAATTTCCTTAAAAAAAGTAGAGCCGTTATTATTATATATCAATAAATCCTTGAGGGCATTTTGAAACCATTTAAGTTGTGTTTTACTATCCTGTTGTTTATTAATAATACCGGAGCACATTGCAAGCTTTTTCATTTCATTAATTACATGCTGTCTGATTTTCGATTTATCCAGCGTTAGGTTTGCCAATCGATTTATTTCATCGATTATTATATTTAGATTATTTTCGAAATTAAAAGGAACTACAGGTTCTGCATTTTGCAAAGAATTTTCTTTTAAAGGGGTATTTAAAATACCAAAACAATAACTCTTCAAATGCTTAAAGGAATCAACCGAAAACAAATCTTTAATTGCACGGTGAAGCGTTAATAGAACTAGTTCTTTTAATACACCGCCAATCGATGGGACACCTTGTCCTCTAAGCAGATTGTAAAGTTGCTGATATTTACCGGTAATATCATGAATTTCATAAAAGCCGAAACAAACCTTGGATTGATAACCTTGCATGGAAAAGAACAAGCCGTTTTCTGAGATGTCGCTGCCGGATAAGAGGTATTCTAAATTACTTTTGTGCTCTCTGTATAAATAATAATAATTATACTTGGATTTTATACCCAATGCATCAGCTATTTTTGTGGTTATTTTTTCTTTAGTTTCGCCATTAGAAACAACTTTTACACAAGAGTTTGAAATAGAACCACTGCACTCGTAATACGAGTTATTATAAATGACCAAGACTTTTTCGTCCCCTGATTTGTTGGTAAATGCAAAAACATTTTCGTTTATATTACCGTATGAGTCGATAAAATCATAGAGATTAAAATTGTTAACTTGACTAAAAAGATACCTTTTTTTCATAAGCGGAAAGATTTCATATTCATGCCTTCGTACCAAATTTTCATCTATAAATTCATTATAATATGCTTTTTTATATTCCATACCGTATTTTTCGGAAAAACCTTCAATTTGACCATGCGCAAACATCGGAAGTCCCGGCAAAGTGACCATAAGCAAAGCAACCCCGAAATATTTGTCTCCTTTTCCGAACTGATTCACGGCGGTTTCTTCATCGGGATTACTCATAAAATTCACATATCTTTTTAAAATTTCCGGATTAAAATCGAGTGTATTTTTTATCAGTTCCCTATATTTGGAATTTTCTTCTTTCATCAACATATGCATAAAGGCGCTGTTATAAACACGGTGCATACCGAGGGTTCTAACGAAATAACCTTCCATTAACCAAAAAGCTTCGGCAAGCAAAAGAGTGTTCGGCAATTCGGAATTAATTCTATCCACAACTTCTCGCCAAAATTCATCCGGCATTGCGGCGTCAAAAACAGAAGCTGACATTGCAAAATCCGAGCGAGATGGAATTGCTCCGCCTGTCCCCGGTTGCGGAAACCATAATCTTTGATAATGTTTTTTAGCAAGCGTCATTGCAGCATCGAAACGTATAATAGGAAATTTTCGCGCAACTTGAAGAATAGTTTGAATCAGTGATTCTCTTACTTCCGGTTTTAATAAATTAAGCTGTGCAGTATCGTTCCAAGGCATATTCGTACCATCGTTGCCGTGATAAATATATCGCCTTTCCCCCGTAAAAACATCCCGTCTTTCAAAAACCACCGAAGCATCCGTTCTATCATAATATTTATCTTCAATCCTTATTTCAACCCGCGGGTTATCGGAAAGATTAGGACTGAGGAAAGTATAACTAGGATACGGTGGTGTTTCAACTTGAATAAAATAATCCGGTTTTTCAATAACCCACTTAGAATAGATGCCGGTATGATTAGGTACCATATCACTGG
This sequence comes from uncultured Ignavibacteriales bacterium, assembly GCA_913053915.1. The sequence continues at coordinate 4,948 of CAJXGP010000104.1, forward strand.
CAAGCCGTATTCCTCTCTCCCATGCTCTTTCTTTCAAATTCTGAAACGCTTCCTCTCCTCCCAAATCTGAGGCAATAACATAATCATACATCGAATAAGCTGAAGCTATAGCTTCGGGATTCCCGGTCATTTGTTTAATTTTTATAGAAGCGCTGCTTCTCTCCCAAATTCCAATCAGCCAAAGCGCTGTAAAATTCCACCCGGCTAAACAATCAAGCTCTTCATCCGGAATTTGATCCAATGCACTGATTTTACGATTATATTTTTTTGATAATTGTTCTAACCATACGTATGAATTTTTTGCAATCATTACTACTTTAGGCATCCAATCAATATCTTCCGTAAAACGCTCGATTTCCGAATGATAAAAAGCAATTTCCTCATTTGATAATTTCTCGCCGGCTTCAAATTTGGCTTTTAGTCTTCTGAAATAATCTTCATCAAAATTATAAAACGGTACAGGGGGAGTGGCTTTCTCTCCTCCGCCGTGCTGTAAAAATAATTTGATATCTTCATTTATAAGATCTTCGCCCAACAGTAATCTGTCGTTGAATTTTTCATAAACATAAACTCTCCATCTCTTTCGTATATATTCAAGCTGACCTTCCAGATTGTACGGGTTGTTATTTATCGGCGTTCGTAAAAATTGAATTAAAGAAAGATTTTCCTTTCCGAACAGCTTTTCATTTTTGAAGAAATTTTCACTACTTTTAATTAAGTTTAAATAGTTGGATTCCTCCGCAATCTTTTTGTCCGAATATAACTCTTCAAGAGATGCAGTAGCCGGATTATTATTTTCAATATTTAGTAATATAATTTCTTCAATTATAATCTCTTTATTCGATTTATTTCCGGTAAAACCATTAATGTAATCTTCAACGCTTAATTTTCCGTTGTACACATAAACAGGAGGAAATTCTTTTACAAATTTTAATAATACATTATTCAGTTTCTTACTACCCATTTGATGTTTAAAAAATTGCAGATTCCTTTTCATTACACCGGGATTAAATTGATTTTCATATAGACTAATTATATAATGAAAAATCTCATGCATTAAACCCAACCCATTTAATTGCCCTGCCGTTACAAAAGGAAGACCGGCATTATCTTTTTTTCGTTTGCTATTTATTTTTTCAGTAAGCAATCTTGCCTGCCCGAAATTGACTATAATTAAATCTCCCGTTATAGTAAAAAGCGATGTATCAAACTTATATTTATCACGGGCTGCTTTGGAAACATGGAATTCATATTTGATCATAGTTCTCTAATTTTTTTTATTGAAAAAATATCTTATCTGTAGAATTAACTATAAAGACAAATTTATGGGGACTATATATTTAACTAAGTTAATATAATAAATCTAAAATGAAAATTTCGAAATAAAGTTATGATAATGTTCAGATTTTACTTCAAAAAGATCTAAGTTAAATCTTGAGCGGGTTATAATAATATTATGAATTTATATTTATGCTTAATAAAGATAAAAAGAATGCGGGAGGAAATTTTCCGATTATCACTGAAAAACTCGATACGTATAATTTATTTTTTAATTGCTTCCAGGTAGTTTGGAAAAACATTTAACCAATAATTAATTTCGTGACCTGTATTCGGATAAATATCAAACTTATGAAACACATTTTTTTGATTTAACAAGGAAGAAATATATTTGTTTTCATCCAAATAGTTATCATACTCACCTATTGATAGGATGATTTGCATTTCTCGAAATTTATCTAGATACCAGGAATCGGTCAATCCGGGCAAATAATCGGGAGGATTATTGAAATAACAATTATCATCATAATAATCCATTATGAATGGTTTGATATTAAAAGTAGCTCCCATCGTTATAATTGCGTCAATCACATCAGGGTGTTTGAAAGCTAAGTTTAATGCATGATAGCCGCCGAGATTGTAACCTGTTACACCCACTTTATCGGCATCTGTTTCAAATCTGGCAAAGTCGATTACATCGTGAAGTATCATGTTTTCATAATTGATATGATTTAAAACCCGTTCGCTCGGATGAATTGAATAATTGTA